>NZ_KV791996.1:70796-92728 GCF_001808035.1 Proteus sp. HMSC14B05
TCGCGAGTTCGAGTCTCGTTTCCCGCTCCAATCTTTCTTCGATAGTTATCAGTATTAGCGACGCGGGAATAGCTCAGTTGGTAGAGCACAACCTTGCCAAGGTTGGGGTCGCGAGTTCGAGTCTCGTTTCCCGCTCCAAATCTTCTTCCAAAGACTTCAATAAACTCAGTAAATTCTTATAAATCAAAGCGTTTGTCGTAATAGCATTAGCTAAGTTGTTTTTAGAAGTCGGCCTGTCTCTCTATGATAAGAATATACAGTAAGATATTTTTACCCTAAAAGTCGCCGAGTAAGCAGGGCTTGCATGTCTCGTCTGCCATCCGCAATAATAAAGATAACCACTTGTTTTGCTATTGTGTGATAGATGACACGATAAGGTTTAAAAAAGATTTGCTGATATTCACGAATACCTAAACTTTGTAATTCCTTTGGAATACTGCCTTTCATAGGAAAGTTAGCCTGTGTATTAGTGACCTTAAGCAGCTCATCTAATACATAATCTGCATTATCTATGCTGTCGTGGTCGGCAATATAGTTATAGATGTTCTCTAAGTCTGTTTCGGCATCTTTCGTCATTACCACTTTATAGGACGCCATTACGATTATTTCCTTTTACTTTTTAAACGCTGAACAACGCTTTTTATATCTTTTACTTCACCTGCTTCAACTTGTTGCTGACCTAACGCCAATATTTTAAGTAAGGCTAATGTTTCCTGTGTCTCTTCATAAAAGGTAATATCCTGAATAACCGCTTTTGCTTCGCCATTTTGAGTAATAATCATCGGTGCACCAGATTCAGTGAGTTTAGTCATCACTTCGGCGGCATTAGCTTTTAAATAACTAATTGGTTTGATTTGTTCTGAGTAACGCATATCTACCTTAATCAATAAGACTAAATTAAGTCTAAAAAAAGTCTAATCTGAGTGTGAAGAGATAAAAGCTAAAATGCAATATAGAAAACCTTTAGCGAAAACCGCTTAATGAACAGTCCAACTCTATGAGGTCACTTCAACAGGGCGGGGAGCAGTCACGCATAAGCAACAATACAAAGCGTTATTTTGTTTAATAACACCCAAATAAAGCTATTGCATTCTAAAAGTCACAAGGACATAACTATGGACAGGAAATAGCAATGCTTGTATAAAATATAACCAAAAAATCTTTATTTTCTCTCTCACTTTTTAAAAATGAGTCTACACTGTGGTAGGTGCAGATCAGCGATTGTAGCTAATACACTTAAAGCGAGTGACCCATTGCAGTGCAGAAAAAGGGAAATCGATAACAGCAAGAAAGATCAAGCTATTTTTTTGTGATCTATCTTTGATCTTTGCTTGCATTTCTATTTAGCCAGCACTAGAATGTGCGCCTTTCCTCGTTTAGGGGGGAGCTAAACCTCAGATCAATTTTTGTTGTTTAGGTTTTTATTCTGTTAAATATACTTTGAAGAGTATTTTTTATGAAGAAAAGTATTTTTATGACTTTTCTTTGGAAAAAAGAGCCCGAGTTCCACTTATCTTAATATTCTTATCGAAATAAATTATCCACAATAAGATGCTCATAATCCTTGCATCTAGCACTAATTTATTTTTTTACTGCACAGAGTTATCCACAGGATGCTATCATTGAGTCATTAGCATATTATGCTAGTGAGTTAAATATTGCTTTTATCTATCCAATTGATAAGTAAGTTTATTTTTATTTTTTTTAATTTGTGCCACACTTCGCTTGAATTTTTTCTTCATATTGATAGACAAAGAGTTTTTATTTTATTCACAGGTGAAATTATCTCATCTTATGAGTATGCGTATCATGTTAAAAACTAAGCATCACGAGGTAGGCCCTTAGTTATTGCCCTTACTAGACGTTTTTGTTGTGAAGTCTGTATTTTTAGTGTTTTTTCTTCTCTTTTGGCTTTCTGTTGGGCGATAGCCCAGTGCAAATGTTCATCTAAAACCTCCCCTAAACCAAAGCGCTCTTGCAAGGCCAGTACAATTTTGTCCTGATAAGGGGCATTGCCTAACGCAACACTAATATTTCTTAGCCAACGTAAATAGCCAATTCGTCGGATCGGTGAACCTTCTGTAATACGCAGAAATTTTTCTTCACTCCATTGGAATAGATCCAGCAATTCTGGTGTATGTAAGGCACGGCGCGGAGAAAAATCATCTTCCTCAGTGAGCGAAGAAAAACGATTCCATGGGCAAATTAATTGGCAATCATCACAACCATAGATACGATTGCCCATCAAAGGGCGAAATTCTTCAGGAATAGCGCCTTCAAGTTCAATCGTTAGGTAAGAAATACAGCGACGAGCATCAATGGTGTAAGGCTCTACGATGGCGCCTGTTGGGCAAGTGGTCATGCAAGCTACACATTTACCGCATTGCTCTTCAACGGGAGAATCAATAGGCAAAGGTAAATTAATTAATAATTCACCGAGAAAAAACCAAGAGCCGGCCTGATTATTGATAACAAGTGAGTGTTTACCAACCCACCCAAGGCCAGCTTTCACGGCCAATGGTCGTTCCATTATCGGCGCTGAATCAACAAAAGGGCGAAAATTAACAATACCTTGATATTCAAACTGTTGGCAATATTGCGTAATTTTTTCACCTAATTTTTTAAGGCGTTGTCTTAATACTTTGTGATAATCTCTACCTAATGCATAACGGCTAATATAGCCTTGCTCTGGATTATTAAGGGTACGAGCAAAAGCGGCATCTGTTGGCAAATAGTTCATTCTGACGCTGATCACACGCAATGTGCCCGGCACCAATTCATGGGGTCTTGCTCGAGTCATGCCATATTTAGCCATCCATGCCATTTCACCATGATACTGTTTATCTAACCAAGCTTGTAAACGAGGCTCTTCGAGCGATAAATCAGTATCGCAAATTCCTGTTTGTTGGAATCCTAGTTCAGTTCCCCAACGTTTTATATTTTGAGCAAGGTGATGAAGATCGAGTGATGACATGAGCAACCGAAATAATAGCTAATAGGTGAGTCCTAAGAGTGCGCAGTGTATCATAGTGCAACGATAGGAAAAATCCTCGTAAGAAATAGATTTATGGTATGGTTATTTGAAATTGATTCTGATAATAATTTACTTTAAGTGAATATAAAAATGGTCTGTTTGCATGTGCTCTAACATGCTATTAACTAAGTCGTTATTACCTAACAATAGATTGTATGAATATGAAAGAATGGGTTGTTACATTAGAAAATGAAGCTGCAACAGTAAAACTAGGGCATTCAGTCGCAATGGCGACAAATAACCAAGGGCTTATTATTTATTTATTTGGTGATCTAGGGGCCGGGAAAACCACCTTTAGCCGCGGATTTTTACAAGCTTTAGGTCATCAAGGTCATGTTAAAAGTCCGACATATACCTTGGTAGAGCCTTATATGCTGACACCACGCCCAGTCTATCATTTTGATCTTTATCGCTTAGCTTCAGCGGAAGAGTTAGAATTTATGGGGATACGTGACTATTTTGCACAAGATCCACTGTGTCTCATTGAATGGCCTTCTCAAGGGGAAGGGTTTATACCTAATGCGGATTTAGAGCTTCATTTAAGCTATGAAAATGAAGGTCGTAAAGCCCATTTTATTGCCCTTTCACAGAGAGGGAATGCTGTTTTATCCCGTATTCAGTCTGCATAAAGGAATATTGATTATGTCGAGTCTCATCACTATTGTGAGCCAATGTCAGCGTTATATTGCCACCTTTTTGTTGGTTGTTTTGTCACTTTTTGTGGTGCAAATAGCACAAGCCGCTACGGTAACAGAAGTGAAGGCCGAAAATGGGGATGTGGCTACAACACTTACATTTTCGTTTAGTGGTGGGAAACCAAGCTATAGATATTACTCACTGAAAAATCCAGATAGGTTAGTGATGGATTTTAAGCAAGGTAGCCAAATAACGGGTTTACCTGTGACATTAAATCGTCAGCAATTAGCACAGAAAATTCGCACGACACAATCAAAAGATAGCCAATATCAAAGTATGGTGGTAGAGCTTGCCAAACCAGTGGTGGTGACGGAGCGCTTGTTAAATAGCAATGGTGAATATAAGTTAGTACTTACTATCAAACCTATTAATGCTCGACAAAATAACAATACATCAACGACGGTCAGTGTAGTGGCGTTATCAGCAAACAAAGCCACAAATACGGTGGCTAATCAACAGATGGCGCCTTTAGTGAGTACACCTAAGCAACCCGTTGCACCTGTAGTACCGGTAAAGCCTCGCACAACCTCGAATAAGCCCGCATCGAGCGATCGGCAAATAATTATTGCGATTGACGCAGGGCATGGGGGGCAAGATCCCGGCGCTATTGGGCAAAAAGGTAATCGTGAAAAAGATGTTACCTTAAGAGTGGCAAAAAAATTAGAAGCGATTTTGCGTAATGATCCTATGTTCAAACCCGTTTTAACCCGCAATGGCGACTATTTTATTTCTGTTGCTGGACGCTCTGAAGTGGCCCGTAAGCAAGGTGCCAATATGTTAGTGTCTATTCATGCCGACTCTGCACCTAATCGCAGTGCGCGCGGGGCATCTGTTTGGGTATTGTCAAATCGTCGCGCGAATAGTGAATTAGGTAAATGGCTTGAACAAAGCGAAAAACAATCAGAGCTTCTCGGTGGCGCTGGTGATGCACTCGCAGAAGGGGTTGATCCCTATTTAAGCCAAGCAGTATTAGATTTACAATTTGGTAATTCACAGCGTGTAGGCTATGACGTTGCGGTAGCGGTGTTATCTGAACTTAGAAAAGTAGGATCATTACATAAAAAAACACCAGAGCACGCCAGCTTAGGGGTTTTACGTTCACCTGATATTCCGTCTATTTTAGTCGAAACAGGTTTTATTAGTCATGCCGCTGAGGAACAATTGCTGATTTCAGATGCTTACCAAGAGAAATTAGCCGCTTCAATCTATGCCGGATTAAAAAATTACTTTCTCGCTCATCCCTTACAGAATGGGCCAAAATAAAGATAAACGTGGGATAAGGTAATGGCGATTAATTTATTACCTCCTCAGTTAGCAAATCAGATTGCAGCAGGGGAAGTCGTTGAAAGACCCGCTTCTGTTGTTAAAGAGTTACTTGAAAACAGCTTAGACGCGGGTGCGACAACAATTGATATCGATATCGATAAAGGTGGCGCTAAGCTAATTCGTATCCGCGATAATGGATGCGGCATTTCCCGTGATGATTTGAAGTTAGCACTTGCTCGCCATGCAACAAGCAAAATATCGACACTGGATGATCTTGAAGCCATTATGAGCATGGGGTTTCGTGGTGAAGCCTTAGCCAGTATCAGCTCTGTATCACGTTTAACCTTAACATCTCGTACCGCATCTCAGGAGGAGGCTTGGCAAGCCTACGCCGAAGGGCGTGATATGACAGTGGCAGTCAAGCCAGCAGCACATCCGGTGGGGAGCACAGTTGAAGTGCTCGATCTTTTTTATAACACTCCTGCAAGACGTAAATTTTTACGTACCGAAAAAACAGAGTTTGGTCATATAGATGAAGTAGTACGTCGTATAGCCTTATCCCGCTTTGATGTGTCAATTAATTTAACCCACAACGGTAAGCGTGTGCGTCAATATCGCGCTGCGAAAGAAACTCATCAGCATCATCGTCGTTTAAGTGCTATCTGTGGTAATCATTTTGTTGATCAAGCAATGCAACTGACGTGGGAGCATGGTGATCTGGCAATAAAAGGCTGGGTAGAGCATCCTTTAGCTCCAGTGCAAAGCAGTGAAGTACAGTACTGTTATGTCAATGGGCGTATGATGCGCGATAGATTGATTAACCATGCTATTCGTCAAGCATATGAGGGTTATTTGCAAGGTGAACAGCAACCCTCTTATGTGCTTTATTTAACCGTCGACCCTCATCAAGTGGATGTCAATGTGCATCCTGCCAAACATGAAGTGCGTTTTCACGAATCGCGCTTAGTACACGATTTTATCTATCAAGCTGTCCTGAGTGTGTTAAGGCAGGTTACAGAAGATACGTTATCTTTAGATGAAGAGGATAATGGGGCTTTAACTGCCACAACATTTCCTGAAAATCGCCAAGTTGCGGGAGAAAATGTTTTTTCGCAGCCTTATCAAGCACCAGTAACCTCATCTACGCAAAAAAAGAGCACGGGAGCTTACCAAGGAAGTGCAGGAAAAGGGTTAACAGATACGCAAAAGAGTCCCCAAAAAACGCTAGATACACGTCAGTTTGGTGAGAGTTATCAACGTACGCAAGGCATGCTTTATCAAAAAATGATGCAAGAAAGTGCGAGCGATGTTGAAAATAAAGAAAAAATACCCCTATTTCCCCCTCGTCCCCCATTGAATTTGGTTGATGTTGGTCATACAACTAATAACAATGAAACAAATGTAATTTCAGTGGTGCCTCGTTCTGTTAATGCCAGCGTAGCGCAAACAGATTATACTTTTGGCCGGGTATTGGCGATTTATCAGCAGAAATATGCGTTAATTGAATCTTCGCAAGGTCTAGGGCTGTTAGCATTGGAAGAAGCTGATTTTCTGTTAAAATGTGCCCAGTTATTGCCAGAAAATGAAAATTTGAAACCCCAACCTTTGCTAGTGCCTTTAAAAGTCACACTCAGTAAAGATGAAATTAATACATTTAAACAGTTTCAGGCGTTAATCAGTGATTTTGGGATTGTTATCGACATCTCTCATGGTAAAGCGACGATCCACGCGGTCTCGTTGCCTTTGCGACAGCAAAATTTACCTGTATTACTGACAAAGCTATTAGCTTATTTGGCAACAGAAAAATTATGCTCTAAACAACAAATTGGGCATTGGTTAGCAAAACAGTTAAGTCATGAGTCGGGTGTTTGGTCACAGGCTCAGGCAGTAGGATTATTGGCTGATATTGAACGATTATGTCCACAATATGTCAGACAGCCGTCCAAAAACTTATTACAATTAATAGAATTACAACCTGTGGTAGCGGCACTGAATAATGAGCGAAGTAAAAACGCAAATAAAACCTAAAGCAATCTTTCTGATGGGGCCAACAGCCTCTGGTAAAACCGCATTAGCCATTGCGCTAAGACAAAAACTGCCCGTTGATCTTATTAGTGTTGATTCTGCTCTTATTTATCGTGGTATGGATATTGGTACTGCGAAACCGGATGAGACAGAGCAGTCGCTTGCACCACATCGTTTAATTGATATTCTAGATCCCGCATTACCTTATTCTGCCGCAGACTTTCGTAAAGATGCGTTAAAAGCAATGGAAGAAATTACGGCTGCAGGACGAATTCCACTATTAGTGGGCGGGACTATGCTATATTTTAAAGCGTTATTAGAAGGCTTATCGCCTTTACCCAGTGCTAATCCAGAAATTCGTGCTGAAATCGAAAAAAAAGCAGCCGAACAAGGGTGGGAGGCAATTCATCAAGAGCTAGCATCCGTCGATCCCGTTGCGGCCAAACGGATCCATCCTAATGATCCTCAACGCCTTTCTCGTGCACTGGAAGTTTACCTGATTTCAGGTAAATCGATGACAGAATTAACTCAAATATCAGGCGAAGCATTGCCTTATGATGTTTATCAGTTTGCGATTGCTCCGAAAGATAGAAATGTACTTCATCAACGCATTGAAGCACGTTTTAAACAGATGTTAACGTGTGGCTTTGAAGATGAAGTAAAATCATTATACCAACGGGGCGATCTGCATGAAGATTTACCTTCTATACGTTGTGTCGGCTATCGCCAGATGTGGTCATATTTATCCGGCGAAATCGACTATGATGAGATGGTTTATCGAGGGATCTGCGCTACCCGGCAATTAGCGAAGCGACAAATCACTTGGTTAAGAGGTTGGCATGATGTTCATTGGTTAGATAGTGAAGATTTTGAACAGTCTCTTAACACTGTTTTGCAGGTAGTTAGTGCATAGATGGTAGGTTTGTGTAAAATTGATAGTTGCTAAAGTGCAATTTTTGAGTAGTTCATTTTTTCGAACCATTAGGTTCTAGTATAAAACAACAAAATAAGGAAAACATAGAATGGCTAAGGGGCAATCTTTGCAAGATCCTTTTCTGAACGCATTACGTCGTGAAAGGGTCCCTGTTTCAATCTATTTGGTAAACGGCATTAAATTACAGGGTCAGATCGAATCTTTTGACCAATTTGTTATTCTGCTGAAAAACACTGTTAGTCAGATGGTATACAAACATGCTATCTCTACCGTAGTACCTTCTCGTCCTGTTTCTCATCATAGCAATACAGGTACCAACCAAGCGGGTACAAACTACAGTGGCGGTAACGCGACTCAGCAGGATGATGTTGCAGAATAATTATCAAATATTATTCTTAATATAATAAAAACATAGGTAGGGAGACTTTACCTATGTTTTTCCTGTTTTTATAAAGTCCATGAGGTTTCGCCTTTGTTTGATCGTTATGAAGGTGGCGAATTAGCCGTTTTAGTGCACGTTTTCTTTTCGCAAGAAAAGGATATTGATGACTTGCAAGAGTTTGAATCTTTGGTGACATCTGCCGGTGTAAAACCAGTTCAAATTATTACAGGGAGCCGTAGAGCGCCTCACTCCAAATATTATGTGGGAGAAGGTAAAGCGGAAGAAATCGCAGAAGCAGTAAAAGCGAGTGGTGCAGATGTGGTGCTATTTAATCACGCACTCTCACCGGCACAAGAACGAAATCTGGAAAGACTTTGTGAATGTCGTGTGGTTGATCGCACGGGAGTTATCCTCGATATTTTTGCTCAACGAGCAAGAACTCACGAAGGAAAGCTACAGGTAGAACTCGCTCAGTTACGTCATTTATCAACCCGTTTAGTTCGAGGGTGGACACACTTAGAACGACAAAAAGGGGGGATTGGATTACGTGGCCCTGGCGAAACACAGCTTGAAACGGACCGACGTTTGCTCAGAGGCAAAATTAGTCAAATTCTAATGCGTCTAGGCAAAGTTGAACGTCAGCGTGAACAAGGACGACAAGCGCGAAGTAAAGCTGATATTCCAACGTTATCTCTGGTGGGTTACACCAATGCGGGTAAGTCGAGTTTATTCAATCGTATAACCTGTGCTGATGTATATGCTGCTGATCAGTTGTTTGCGACACTGGATCCTACCTTAAGACGAATTCAGGTCGATGATGTTGGTACCGTGGTGTTAGCTGATACGGTTGGTTTTATCCGACATCTACCTCATGATCTGGTGGCGGCATTTAAGGCAACGCTACAAGAAACACGTGAAGCGACATTGCTTCTTCATGTTATTGATGCCGCTGATAGCCGTTTTGAAGAGAACATTCATGCAGTTGAAAATGTATTAGAAGAGATTGATGCTCACGAGATACCGACACTGTATGTGATGAATAAAATTGATCTTCTTGAGGACTTCACCCCAAGAATTGATCGAAATGAAGATAATTTACCTGTTAGGGTTTGGGTTTCTGCACAAACAGGTGAAGGTATTCCTCTGTTATATCAGGCGTTGACAGAGCGCCTTTCAGGTGAGATCGCACACGTTGAATTGCGTTTACCGCCAGAAGAAGCAGGGCGATTACGTAGCCGTTTTTATCAATTACAGGCTATTGAGCGTGAATGGATTGAAAAAGACGGTAAAGTTGGGCTAATCACCCGAATGCCTATGGTAGACTGGCATCGACTTTGCAAGCAGGAGCCTACTTTATTGGATTACGTGGTCTGATAATTGGCCATACTAAAGAACATTAACTGAGAGCTGGCGATGAAATCGGCTCTTAAGCCTGATAAATCTAATCATAATAATGGAGCTAGAACATGGCGTGGAATCAGCCCGGTAACAACGGACAAGACCGCGACCCGTGGGGGAACCGAAACGGCGGTAATAATAACGGCGACGGGAACTCTAACGGTAATCAAGGAGGTCGGGATCGTAAAGCATCAGATCTCGATGATTTGTTCCGGAAACTGAGTGCAAAACTTGGCGGTTTCGGTGGTAAAAAAGGAGGAAACTCCTCTTCTGGGCAAAATGGCGGACCTCGTGGTAATGCTGGAAACGTATTAGTTTCTCTTGCATTAGGTGCAGTGGTTGTCGTTTGGGCTGCCAGTGGTTTTTATACCATTAAAGAAGCCGAACAAGGTGTTGTGACTCGTTTCGGTAAATTTTACCAAATCGTCGAGCCTGGTTTAAACTGGAAACCGACTTTCATTGATGAAGTTCAGCCTGTCAACGTAAAAACTATCCGTGATTTAACTACGGGTGGCATGATGTTGACATCAGATGAAAACATGGTTCAAGTTGAGATAAACGTTCAATATGTTGTCTCAGATCCAGAAGCATTTCTCTTTAATGTCACAACGCCAATGAATAGCCTAGGACAAGCGACAGACAGTGCCGTCCGTGGTGTAATTGGTCGTTCAGAAATGGAAAAGATCCTGACATCGAACCGTTCAGAAATTCGTGATCAAACCCGTCAAGAATTAGAAGAGACGATCCGCCCTTATAAAATGGGGATCTCCATTGTGGACGTCAACTTCCAAGTTGCTCGCCCACCAGAAGCGGTAAAAGCGGCATTCGATGACGTAATTGCGGCACGAGAAGAAGAGCAGAAAACCATTCGTCAGGCTGAGGCTTATAAAAACGAAGTGTTACCATTAGCGAAAGGTAACGCACAACGTATGATTGAAGAAGCAACCGCTTATAAAACGAGTGTGGTGATGAAAGCAGAAGGTGAGGTGGCAAGTTTCGCCAAAATCTTACCTGAATATCGCGCTGCACCGGAAATTACTCGTGAGCGTCTGTATATTGAAACAATGGAAAAAGTGTTGTCGAAAACACGTAAAGTCATTGCCAATGACAAAGGTAACAGTATGTTGGTTCTGCCTTTAGAGCAAATGTTACGCCAGCAACCAAAAGCGCCAACGTCATTTAATAGTGTCACAGAGGCACCTGCGCGTATTTCAACCCCTACGCCAAGTACCAACACAACACCTACTCAGAAACCAGCAACAACTTATGGTAACGGTGGATATGGTAGCAATAATAGTGGTGGTTATGGTCAGCCTTATGGCTCTAATCAAGGAGGACAATAATCATGCGTAAAGTTATCGCTGTTGTTGCAGTTATTATTTTAGCGTTGTTGTACTCCTCAGTATTTGTCGTGCAACAATATGAACGCGGTATTATTTTACGTTTCTCGAAAGTGGTACGTGATGGTGAAAATAAACCGGTCGTTTATGAACCGGGTATTCACTTTAAAATTCCATTTATTGAGAATGTGAAAAAACTGGATGCGCGTATCCAAACGATGAATATCCAGCAAGATCGCTTCTTATCAGGTGAGAACAAAGACTTGTTAGTTGACTCTTATCTGAAATGGCGTATCAGTGATTTTAGTACTTACTACCTAGCTACTGGTGGTGGTAATACGATGCAAGCAGAAACCTTATTGCGTCGTAAATTTAGTGACCGTTTACGCTCTGAAATTGGTCGTATGAGTGTAAACCAAATTATCACTGATTCACGTGGTCGTTTAACCATTGATGTGCGTAATGCGTTGAATGAAGGTACACCTTCTCGTGATAAAAGTGATGCAGATGATGCTATTGCTATTGCTGCGAAGAAAGTGGCCGAAGAGACCAAAGGTAAAGCTCCTGCTATCAATATGAACAGTATGGCGGCATTAGGTATTGAAGTGATTGATGTTCGTATCAAACAAATCAACTTACCAATGGAAGTTTCTGAAGCCATTTATCAACGTATGCGTGCAGAGCGTGAAGCGGTTGCTCGTCGTCACCGTTCACAAGGTCAAGAAGAAGCGGTGAAAATCCGTGCTGCAGCAGATAAAACAGTGACAGAAACCTTAGCTGAATCGGAGCGTGAATCGTTACGTATTCGAGGTGAAGGGGATGCGCAAGCAACTAAACTATTTGCTGATGCATTCAGTCAAGATCCTGACTTCTATGCGTTTATCCGTAGCTTACGTGCTTATGAGAATAGCTTTAATAAAGACGGTAATGACGTCATGGTGTTAAGTCCAGATAGCGATTTCTTACGCTATATGAAAGCACCAACTAAAGCGAGAGCGATTGAAGAGTAATCGTCATCGTTCAACAAAATAAATAATCATCCCCTAAGATAAAACTTAGGGGATTTTTTTAGCTTTTAATCAAGCAGATAGAATTAAAACGAATAAAGAAAATCGTTTTTTATTATTGAATGAAACGAAAAATCGCTCGCAACCATTTCCAAATTGCCTTTAGCTGAGATAGTATAAAGTGAAAATTGCATTTCAAGATAAACCTTCGGCAATCCCGAGGCGTCTTCTTAGCCATTTTCACTTTTATGTCACTCTGCTTCCTGTTTTTGCGATCAAAACTGTTGATAAAAATCACAAATATCTTGTGATGTGGTTTTTTCGGGCAAAAATATTGACAATGGCAAGATAATCTATTGCTTAAAAGCGGGGATGGCATAATTAGATAAAATCTACTGTAACTCTTGAATTGAGATGGTAGAATCCTTTTTTAAGCAACCGAGTGTATTTTGAAATGAGTAATAACGTTGTCGTATTAGGCACCCAATGGGGTGACGAAGGCAAAGGCAAGATCGTCGACTTGCTGACAGAACGTGCTAAGTATGTTGTTCGTTACCAAGGCGGACATAACGCAGGTCACACCCTAGTCATTGACGGTGAAAAAACCGTTCTCCACTTAATCCCATCAGGCATTCTTCGTGAAAATGTTGTCAGCATCATCGCAAACGGTGTCGTATTATCGCCAGAAGCACTGATGAAAGAAATGACACAGCTCGAAGAGCGTGGTATTCCTGTTCGTTCACGTCTACTGCTGTCAGAAGCTTGCCCATTAATTCTGCCTTATCACATTGCATTAGATAATGCCCGTGAAAAGGCGCGTGGTGAGAAAGCGATTGGTACTACGGGTCGTGGTATTGGCCCTGCTTATGAAGATAAAGTCGCACGCCGTGGTTTACGTGTTGGTGATCTATTTGATAAAAAAGCATTCGCTCAGAAGCTTAAAGAGATCATCGAATACCATAATTTCCAACTGGTTAATTATTACAAAGTTGAGCCTGTTGATTACCAAAAAACCTTAGACGATATCATGGCGATCGCTGATATCTTAACTGGGATGGTTGTTGACGTTTCTGACTTACTTTACAAAGCAACACAAAAAGGTGAGTTAGTGATGTTTGAAGGGGCGCAAGGTACTCTATTAGATATCGATCACGGTACTTATCCGTATGTCACCTCTTCAAATACGACCGCAGGTGGTGTTGCAACAGGTTCCGGCTTAGGTCCTCGTTATGTTGGTTATGTATTAGGTATCATTAAAGCCTATTCTACCCGTGTTGGTGCAGGTCCATTCCCTACAGAATTATTTGACGAAACCGGCGATTTCCTGCGTGAAAAAGGCCAAGAGTTCGGTGCAACAACAGGTCGTAGTCGCCGTACTGGTTGGTTAGATATTATTGCTATCCGCCGTGCTGTTCAAATCAACTCATTGTCAGGCTTCTGCATGACCAAACTTGATGTCTTAGATGGTCTGAAAGAAGTTAAAGTGTGTGTAGGTTATCGCTTACCAAATGGCGAAGTGATTGAAACTACACCATTAGCAGCAGATGATTGGGAAGGTATTGAGCCTATTTATGAATCTATGCCTGGCTGGAACGAAAGCACTTTCGGCGTAAAAGATAAAGCACAGTTACCACAAGCCGCGTTAAATTATATTAAACGCGTTGAAGAGTTAACTGGTGTGCCTGTTGATATCGTTTCTACAGGTCCAGATCGTTCAGAAACGATTATTCTCCGTCATCCATTTGATGCATAATTTATTGTATTAATTGGTTTGATGTGAAAATCGTCCCTGAAAATGACAGGGGCGATTTTTTCGTATCTGTAACAAAGCCGAACTGAGTCACTATGTTGATTAGCAATAAAACGAGAAACAGTTTCCCGCTCGGTTGCGTTTTTGTTTTAGGGCTATGGTCAGAAGTGAAATAAGATAACGTTATTTTGTTGTCAACTAAGAGAAGCGATCTGTTGAAAAGCGACAGGATCGCTTTTTCTTTGCCTGTGATATCGCTATTATTTTAATGGTTTTGGTGAGTAAGCCTAAAAGCGCGGACTTTTGAGTATATCTTTGCTAAATGTCCAAAAATTAAACATAATATTGCTTAATAAAATGATATTCTCATTACTCATTATTTATCCTTTAACTTCTTTAACTGGGAGTTTTACTTTTCAGAGGTCATTGTGCAATTAACCAGTTTTACAGATTATGGATTGCGGGCGTTGATATATATGGCTTCATTGCCAGAAGGCAAAATGACGAGCATCACCGAAGTGACGCAGGTCTATGGTGTGTCACGTAATCATATGGTTAAGATTATTAATCAGCTAAGTCATATGGGATTTGTCGAAGCGATACGTGGAAAAAATGGTGGTATACGCTTAGGTAAACCTGCCGCTGATATTATTGTCGGCGAGGTCGTTCGTGCTTTAGAGCCGCTTTCACTGGTTAACTGTAGTGCTGAGTTTTGTCATATCACCCCAGCTTGTCGATTAAAACTTGTATTAAATCAAGCGATAGAACAGTTTTTGAAAGAGCTAGACCGTCATACACTGGCTGAATTGGTAGAAAACAACAGCCCCTTATATAAATTGTTATTGGAAGATGTTTGAGTCGACAATTTCATCATTCTGATAGCTTGGAGGTCATAATGTCCAAAGATCCTTTTCAGGATAGAGAAGCCGAAAAATACGCCTCTCCAATTGCTAGTCGTGAATTTATTTTAGAAGAAATGAAGAAACGCCCGGCCCCGATGAGCCGTGAAGATATCGCGCAGGCATTGAAAATTTCAGGTGAAGAAAATCTGGAAGCATTACGTCGTCGTTTACGGGCTATGGAACGAGATGGTCAGTTAGTTTTTACTCGACGTCAGTGTTATGCCTTACCTGAACGCCTCGATCTTTGGAAAGGTAAAGTTATCGGTCACCGTGACGGCTATGGTTTTTTACGTGCGGAAGGCCAAAAGGATGATCTCTATCTTTCACAAGATGAAATGAAAAAAACCATGCATGGTGATGTGATTTTAGCGCAACCCCTAGGCATGGATAGAAAAGGGCGTCGAGAAGGTCGCGTCGTTCGTGTTCTTGAACCCAGAAACAGCCAAATTGTTGGGCGCTATTTTATTGAGTCAGGTATGGGATTTGTGGTACCTGACGATAGCCGTTTAAGTTTTGATATTCTTATCCCTAAAGAAGATATCATGGGCGCACGTATGGGGAATGTGGTGGTGGTTGAAGTTACCACAAGACCAACACGGCGTACTCAAGCGGTAGGACGCATTGTTGAAATTTTAGGTGAAACTATGGGGACGGGAATTGCGGTAGAAATTGCACTACGCACCCATGAAATTCCTCATACTTGGCCACCTAAAGTAGAAAAAGAAATCGCTGATTTAAAAGAGGATGTGCCAGAGTCAGCGAAACAAGGTCGCGTTGATTTGCGTGATCTCCCTTTAATTACCATTGATGGTGAAGATGCGCGAGACTTTGATGATGCCGTTTATTGCCAGCGTAAAAAAGGCGGGGGCTGGCGTTTATGGGTGGCAATTGCAGATGTGAGCTATTATGTACGCCCTCAAACTGCATTAGACACAGAAGCTCGTAGCCGAGGCAATTCGGTCTATTTCCCTTCTCAAGTTGTCCCTATGCTGCCAGAAGTACTGTCGAATGGATTATGTTCATTAAATCCACAAGTCGACCGTTTATGTATGGTTTGTGAAATGACCGTTTCTGAACAGGGGCGCCTTTCATCTTATAAATTCTATGAAGCCGTAATGAGCTCTCACGCGCGAATGACTTACACCAAAGTATGGAAAATCATTCAAGGTGATGAAGAGTTACGTGAGCACTACCAACCAATCGTAAAAGATATTGAGCACCTTTATGAGCTATATCAAGCCCTCGATAAGGCGCGTGAACAGCGTGGTGCCATTGGTTTTGAATCGGAAGAAGCGAAATTTATTTTCAATGCAGAACGTCGTATCGATCGTATCGAACCGGTTGTACGTAATGATGCACATAAATTAATTGAAGAGTGCATGATTTTAGCCAATATTGCGGCGGCGCGTTTTGTTGAGAAAAATGAAGAGCCTGCGTTATATCGTGTGCATGATAAACCCAAAGAAGAGAGCGTAATGAATTTACGTTCGGTATTTAATGAACTGGGTTTAACGTTACCGGGAGGATTAACACCGGAGCCAGGCGATTATGCGCGGGTCATGAAAGAAGTCGAAGAGCGTCCAGATCACGAAATGCTACAAACCATGGTATTGCGCTCCATGAAACAGGCGATTTACGATCCTGAAAATCGAGGTCACTTTGGTTTAGCATTAAAATCTTATGCTCACTTCACTTCACCCATCCGTCGTTATCCTGACTTAGCGCTACATCGTGCTATTAAATACCAGATAGCGAAACAGCAAGGCCATGGCTCACAGCGCTGGACACCAACAGGTGGCTATCATAGTGATATGGATACCATGCTTCAGTTAGGGGAACACTGCTCTTTAACTGAACGTCGGGCGGATGAAGCAACCCGTGATGTGGCTGATTGGCTGAAATGTGATTTTATGCTTGATCAAATAGGTCAGCAATTTACCGGTATTATTACCAGTGTCACTGGTTTCGGTTTCTTTGTGCGCTTAAACGATCTATTTATTGATGGTCTTGTTCATGTATCCACATTAAATAATGATTACTATCAATTTGATAATGTTGGACAGCGTTTAATTGGTGAGTCATCCGGTCAGGTGTATCGTCTGGGTGATGAAGTTGAAGTGAAAGTTGAAGCGGTCAGTATGGATGAACGTACTATTGACTTCTCATTGATTTCAACAACACGTAAAGCACGTAACCCCGGGAAAACAGCACGTGTTCGTGCGTTAAAAGGGGGAAAAGACAAGAAAAATGCGAGCAGTAGTAAGTCTCGTCGTCGTGATGCCAGCAAAGACAAAAACTTTGAACCTGATAGTGCCTTTAGAAAAGGTAAATCAAGTAAAGAAAAACAGAGTAAAGAGAAAGTCATTAAAGAGAAAATTGCGAAGGACAAGGCGAGTACTAAACGCAAAAAAGCCTCTGCACAAACCAAAAAGATAGAGGCGAAATTAAAAGCCAAACGTGCGGCGAAACGCACTAAAGCGTAGTTATACAACGAAGTCATTCACTGTTTGACTCCTATTAAAAAGGCGGATTTTCCGCCTTTTATCTGTTATTGTGCCTTTTATTTTTTAACGAGTAACAACCGCTATGAGCGAAGATATTATTTATGGTATTCACGCAGTAAAAGCACTGCTTGAGCGTGATCCGATACGTTTTAAAGAAGTTTATGTGTTAAAAGGACGCGAAGATCGTCGTTTAATGCCGGTGATCCATGCGCTGGAAGAACAAGGGATTTTAGTTCAAGTTGCTAATCGCCAATGGTTAGATAATCAAACTGAAGGTGCGGTTCACCAAGGGATAATTGCTAAGGTAAAACCTAGTCGTCAGTACCAAGAACAAGATTTACCGGACTTATTAGCTGAAGTAGGTACACCTTTTCTATTAGTGTTAGATGGTGTGACTGATCCACACAACTTAGGCGCATGCTTACGTAGTGCTGATGCGGCTGGTGTTCACGCAGTCATTGTACCAAAAGATCGCTCAGCTCAATTAAATGCCACGGCGAAAAAAGTCGCTTGTGGTGCTGCAGAAAGCGTACCTTTGATCCGTGTAACCAATCTGGCACGTACTTTACGCTTATTACAAGAAGAGAACATCTGGATTGTTGGCACCGCGGGGGAAGCGGATCATACATTATATCAAAGCAAACTCACAGGGCCTTTAGCTTTGGTTATGGGGGCTGAAGGTGAAGGAATGCGCCGTTTAACCCGCGAACATTGTGATGAGTTAATCAGTATTCCTATGGCAGGCTCAGTCTCTTCATTAAATGTCTCCGTGGCAACCGGAGTTTGTTTATTTGAAGCAATGCGTCAGCGTATTTCTGTAAAATAACACTGCGCGTATTTTATTCTCTTCCTCCCTTGAGTTTTATTGCGTGGGGGGGTATAGTTACGCGTCAATTTTTTCAGTCACACTTAAACAAGTTCCTTGCCTCCATGGGTGGTGACTGACCCTGACAGGAGGCTGATAAATCCGTAAGGAGCAATATCAAATGCGTCATTACGAAATCGTTTTTATGGTTCACCCAGACCAGAGCGAACAAGTTCCTGGTATGATCGAACGTTATAAAACCGCTATCACTAATGCTAATGGTCAGATCCACCGTCTCGAAGACTGGGGTCGTCGTCAACTGGCTTATCCAATCAACAAACTGCACAAAGCACACTACGTTCTGATGAACGTTGAAGCTCCGCAAGAAGTGATTGATGAACTGGAAACTACTTTCCGCTTCAATGATGCCGTGCTCCGCAACATGATCATGCGTACTAAACACGCAGTGACTGAAGCTTCACCAATGGTTAAAGCAAAAGACGAACGTCGTCGCGATGTTGCTGAAGATCTTGATGAAGAAGAAGTTGATGATGTAGCAGAGGATTCTGAAGAGTAATTAGTGTTGTGACGGCTAATCGATTAGTGCTAACAGGCACTGTGTGCAAAGCATTGATACGAAAAGTTAGCCCTGCTGGGATCCCGCATTGCCAATTTGTGATTGAGCATCGTTCAACACAAGAAGAAGCGGGATTAAAAAGACAATCATGGTGCAGAATGCCCATTATTGCCAGTGGGAAAGCGTTACAAACTGATACTCACAGTATAACGGTCGGTAGCAAAGTTACCGTTTCAGGATTCATTAGTAGCCATCAGGCGAGAAATGGATTGTTTAAACTGGTATTGCATGCCGAACAGATTGAATTGATAGATTCTGGAGACTAGCCATATGGCACGTTATTTCCGTCGTCGTAAGTTCTGCCGTTTCACAGCGGAAGGCGTACAAGAGATTGATTATAAAGACATCGCTACGCTGAAAAACTATATCACTGAAAGTGGTAAAATTGTACCAAGCCGTATCACCGGTACTCGTGCAAAATACCAGCGTCAGCTGGCTCGTGCTATCAAGCGCGCGCGCTACCTGTCTTTATTACCTTATACTGATCGTCATCAGTAATAGGTATTATATAGTCCATTAATGACTTGTAGAGGATAAGGTAATGCAAATTATTCTGCTTGATAAAGTAGCGAATCTGGGTAGCCTGGGTGATCAGGTTAACGTAAAATCGGGCTATGCTCGTAACTATTTAATCCCACAGGGTAAAGCTGTTTCTGCGACTAAGAAAAACATCGAGTTTTTCGAAGCGCGTCGTGCTGAGTTAGAAGCTAAATTAGCTGAAACTTTAGCAGCAGCTGAAGCTCGTGCAGCGAAAATCACTGCGCTGGGTTCTGTCACTATCAGCTCTAAAGCGGGTGACGAAGGTAAATTGTTTGGTTCAATCGGTACACGTGACATCGCTGATGCAGTAACTGCAGCTGGCGTTGAAATTTGTAAGAGCGAAGTTCGCCTGCCAAACGGCGTTCTGCGTACAACTGGTGACCACGAAGTTCACTTCCAAGTTCACAGTGACGTATTCGCTGAACTGAATGTAATCATCGTTGCTGAATAATCATTAGATTAAACAGTTATGTTGATAGAAAAACGCCAGCTTAGCTGGCGTTTTTTATATAGGTTATTTGCTCTATTCTCCACACCGCTTGTTGACACTATGGCGTACGATAATAACTACCATCACTTAGCCGAGTGAAGGTAATAACAGTACCGGTATTGTCAGTCACTTCAAGCATGCTCACTTCACCTTGTGAACCTCGTTGTAAACGAATGGTTTGTCCGGCGCGTAACTGGCTTAACGGCTTTTGTGGGCCTTCTGATTTCGCCATAGTAAACGCATCATTGACAAGCAACTGATTATCTCTAAATAGTTGTGCAAGGGTTTGCCCCTCTTTAATGGTATAAGTTTGCCAATTTTCAGTCGCGGTTGACGGTGTTTGAGGCGTTGTGTTTACTGGCGTATTGTCATTGGTATTATTGGCTTCACCTTCTTCTGGTAAGTCTTCTGTCTCTTGCTCAGCATTTAGACTATCTTGTGCTGGTGGTAGTGTATTAGGGACATTTTGTGTTTCATTTGAGACAGAAGGTGCTACAGGCACAGGAAGATCTTGTGTCGAAGATGAGGGTTGAGGTGGGGTGGTATTTTCACTTGTTGGCCAGAAAAAAACGACTAACAAAATAATGGCAATAACAACGATTGCTCGACGATGTAAGCCTGGGAATTTGCCCATATTCACCTCATGATTGAACTGTGAATCACTATCACTAATTGTAACCTCTTTTTTATTTCTTGTTGCCATACTAGCACGAACCATGATCCTTACCTGCTCCCTGAATTCTTTTCAGAATTATCTCTTTAATTTGATTACGTCCTTGAAGGTGTTACCAAAAGCACCCGATGCTTAATCGTCTATAGTTGTGGGATTAAGCGAGACAGAAGAATACTGAGTGTTATCTATTCAACGGCATAATGTGGTGAATGTTTAGCATTTATTTTTTGAATAGACTTACTCTGCTTAATCAAATGTTCTATGTTGCCTCACCCCTTGCAACATGTAGAGATGCCACTATCACTAATAGGTATATAAAAAAAAGGATCAAAAAAACTAGCCATTAAAATAAAAAGGCGCTACATTATCGCAACTCAATATTGTTATATTATAACATCACATAAAGAGGGCGGGTATGAAAGAAAATATTCATCCACAATATCGTACGGTCATTTTTCATGACACTAGCGTAGATGCTTATTTTAAAGTGGGATCAACCATTCAAACTGATAAAACTATTGAGTATGAGGGGCAACGCTATCCTTATGTCACTTTAGATGTCTCTTCTCAGTCTCATCCATTTTATACCGGTAAACAAAAAACACATTCTCAAGAAGGTAATGTGGCACGCTTTAATAAGCGTTTTGGCCGATTTGTTAATTAGGGAAGAAAAAAATGCAAGTATTAAGTTCATTAAAGAGTGCGAAGCTGCGCCACCCTGATTGTAAAGTGGTACGCCGTCGTGGACGTCTGTATGTAATTTGCAAATCAAATCCACGTTTTAAAGCCGTTCAGGGGTAACCTATGCAAAAACCAATCCTTTCTTGTCTTTTGATTATGGGTTTTTTAGGTAGTGCTATGTCTGTTTTGGCACATGGACATCATCATGAAAAAGTACGCACACAAGCACAAATAGATGCTGCGAATGGGATTTTTGAGGACAAGGACGTTCTCAATCGCTCATTAAGCGATTGGGATGGCGTATGGCAATCTGTTGAACCCTATCTGCGTAGTGGCGAATTAGATATCGTTTTGCAAAAGAAAGCGGAGACGAAGCAAGATAAAACAGTAGAACAATATCGAGCTTACTATACACAAGGCTATAAAACCGATGTTGATATGATTGGTATTGAGAATAATATCGTAGAGTTTCATCGTGGTGATAAAGTTGATAGCTGTGAATATCACTATGATGGTTATCGTATTCTACATTATCAATCGGGTAAAAAAGGTGTTCGCTATCTGTTTAGATGTGACGATGCCAACAGCCAAGCTCCACGGTTTATTCAGTTTAGCGATCATATTATTGCACCAGAAAAAGCACAGCATTTTCATCTATATATGGGAAATAATTCACAAGATGAATTACTTAAAGAGCTAACTAATTGGCCAACCTATTACCCTTATTCAATGAAAGGGGAAGATATTGTTCATGAAATGCTTTATCACTAATTAAAGTGAAGAAATAACCTATTGGGCTGACATCAATACCCTTGATATTTATCGAGGGTATTGTTTATCCAAAGCACCGTAAAACCCCGTCCTTCAG
>NZ_KV791997.1:0-214084 GCF_001808035.1 Proteus sp. HMSC14B05
GGGGCTTCTCAGATTAGCGCAAGTATTTATTTCATTTTTTTTTCTGTTCGCTCTATTTTTCAACAAAACGAATGAAAATGCTCTAATTTTACACTGATAGATTAAAATCCAAACAGCTTTATTGCTATTACTCACGTAATATAGAAAGCAAATTATGGTAAAGGTAACTATTATTATGCAACTAAGCGAACAACGCTCAGCATCCCAAAAAAATCTTTCTTATATTGTTGCTGAAAAGCTAGGTAAACAAATACTTTCTGGATACTACGAACCTGAATCTTTATTACCTGGTGAGATAGAACTCGCTGAACTACTTTCAGTCAGTCGAACTGTTATTCGTGAAGCAATAAAAATGCTTGCTGGAAAAGGTATGTTACTACCTCGCCCAAGAATAGGTACTCGAGTTACGCCAATGCAAAATTGGAATCTATTAGATAATGATTTACTTAATTGGTGGATAGATAGCGGTGAATTTAATAAGGTGAGTCATTATTTCCATCATGTTCGTTTAGCAATAGAACCTCAAGCCTGTTATTTAGCTGCATTACATGCTTCAGAGACACAAAAAGAGTCGCTATTATTTCTAGCTACAGAAATGCAGCTACTCAAAGATAACTTTAACCGTCAGCATTGGTTAGATATTGATACACAATTTCACTATCTAATCTATCAAGCCAGTGGCAATCCATTTTTTGCTTCTTTTGGTTCTCTTTTTCTATCTGCCTACAAAAAATATTTTGATTTAATTGTTGGCAATGAAACAGTACAGCCTGAAACTCATAATCAAATTGTACAAGCGATTATAGAAGGAGATGGAAATAGAGCGCGTGATCTTTGTTTAATACTATTAATAAATGACTGAGTATTTTTAATACGATTTTATTGTCTTTTTGTTTATACTGGCTAATAAGCTAAATATAAAAGAAAGACGGTATCTGTTACATGTTAAAATCCGCCAAAAATATGTCAGGGTTGCCCTGGATCGCTGCAATGGCTTTTTTTATGCAGTCATTAGATGCGACTATATTAAATACGGCACTCCCTGATATAGCTAAAAGTCTTAATCACTCCCCTCTCGCCATGCAATCAGCCGTAATTAGCTATACTTTAACGGTAGCTTTATTAATTCCTGTAAGTGGATGGTTAGCTGATAGATTTGGGACTCGCAAGATTTTCATTATCGCCGTTTCACTCTTTTCTGGCGGTTCATTATTATGCGCACTTTCTCCTAACCTTGCTTTTTTGGTAATTTCGCGGGTTATACAAGGAATAGGTGGTGCAATGATGATGCCGGTTGCTCGTCTTGCTTTATTAAGAGCTTATCCTCGTAGCGAACTCCTTCCCATTCTTAACTTTGTCACAATGCCGGGGCTTGTGGGGCCAATTGCGGGTCCATTATTGGGAGGGATCCTTGTCACCTATGCTTCTTGGCATTGGATATTTATTATTAATATTCCTATTGGCTTACTTGGTATTTTTTACGCCATAAAACATATGCCTAATTTTACGATGCCAAAACGTAAATTTGACTTACTCGGTTTTATTTTCTTTGGTTTTGGTTTAGTCATGTTATCCGTCAGCCTCGATCTTTTTGGCGATAAAAACATCTCTCGATATATCCCTCTTGCGGTGATTTTAGGTGGTTTCTTTTTACTTGGTCTCTATATCAATCACGCTAAACGCCACCAGCAACCCTTAATACCATTAAATATATTCAAAACACGGACTTTCTCTGTCGGTATTGCGGGTAATATCGCAACGCGCTTAGGAACAGGATGCATTCCTTTCTTAATGCCACTGATGTTACAAGTAGGTTTTGGCTATCCTGCTATTATCTCAGGTATGATGATGGCACCAATGGCTTTGGGCTCTATACTCGCCAAATCCTTTGTGACAAAAGTCTTAGTGACATTTAGCTATCGCCGGACACTATTTGGAATAACCATTATTATAGGTCTGATGATTGCACAGTTTTCCTTACAATCACCTGATATGTCTATTTATTACCTAGTATTACCACTCTTTTTATTAGGTGTTGTCATGTCAATTCAGTTTACTTCGATGAATACTATTTCACTCGCTGACTTAACTGACAATAATGCCAGTTCAGGCAATAGTGTTTTAGCCGTTACTCAACAACTAGCGATTAGTTTTGGTATTGCAGTAAGTGCTTCTATCTTAAATTATTTTGATGCAGAAAATGCCGGCTCTACAGTAGATAACTTCCATTATACTTTTATTACTGTCGGCGCTATTACACTACTCTCTTCATTTGTCTTCTTATTACTTAATAAGCATGATGGTGATAACCTTACTAATAAGAAGAAAAATGAAAACTAATTAGTTGAGATATAAAAATAAAAGAGAGCCTATAGCTCTCTTTTATACGCCACTCTAAATAGCGATAATCTTATTTTTACGCTAGTCATGCTGCGACAAAAAAGCTTCAATTTCATGGCGCCAAGGTACTGACGGTTGTGCTCCTGCACGAGTAACAGCGATAGCGGCGGCTGCGTGCGCAAATTTAATCGCCTTCATCATTGGTAAACCTTCTAATAAAGCCGTTATAAAAGCGCCATTAAATGTATCTCCTGCAGCAATAGTATCTATTGCGGTCACTTTAAATGCCGGAACCATCGTTCCTTGATTGTTTTGACTAACCCAAACACCACGGCTACCCAAAGTAATTAAAACGGTTTCTATCCCTTTATCATGTAATATATTAGATGCACGTTGAGCACTTTCATCATCAATAACTTTTACCCCCGTGAGGTATTCAGTTTCTGTTTCATTAGGTGTAATGATATCAACGAGAGATAATAATTCATCAGGTAAAGCCTGTGCTGGTGCTGGGTTTAATATAACTTGCACACTTTCTTGTTTAGCGACTTGAGCCGCTTTTAATACAGAATCTAGAGGTGATTCTAATTGCATAAGTAAAGCATCTGCTTTTTTAATCACCGAGTTATAACGTTCAACATATTCTCTGTTTAACCTTCCATTGGCTCCAGCGTGTATACCAATAACGTTTTCACCTTGCTGATTAACAAAAATCAACGCAACACCCGTGGCTTCATCATCAATTAATTCAATACAATCTGTATCTATTTTATCTGTGATCAGCTGAGCTTTAGCACTTTGACCAATATCGTCATTTCCAAGACAAGCTAAAAAGGTAATATTAGCACCACAACGCCCTGCAGCGACGGCTTGATTTGCACCTTTACCCCCAAAAACCATCTGATACTGATTACCGGAAATAGTTTCACCAGGATGCGGAAAATGAGCAACATTAAGAATATGATCGACATTAACACTACCTAAAATCACTAATTTCTTCGCTTCCATGATATTTCCTTACTATCAAGTGATAATGTTTTAATGCCATTAATTGATGACATGTCGTATTTTAAATCGATCATCTCAGCAACATTAATGAAAAAACGTGATCACCATCGAAACGTTTCGCCAGTAAAACAAAAAAGAACCAAAAGAAGCAGTAGGAAGCTGAATCGATTTTTGTTATAAACGAATTGTGTACTAATTGAATAATTGACTATATGTCATTACTCATTTTTTGATAGTTTCATCTCTATAACGAAAATAAGTACCCTAATTAGGAGCCTTTATGCAACTTGCAGAACGGATCTCACAACTTAGCCAATACCTTGAAACTGGGCTTTATGAACGTCAATCAGCGATACGGCTTTGCTTACTCGCGGCTTTAAGTGGAGAAAGCGTTTTTTTGCTAGGTCCTCCAGGTATTGCTAAAAGCTTAATTGCGAGAAGAATGAAAGAGGCATTTAAACACGCTAAAGCGTTTGAATATTTAATGACCCGTTTTTCAACACCTGAAGAAATTTTTGGTCCACTATCCATTCAAGCATTAAAAGATGAAGGAAAATACCAACGTTTAACCGAAGGTTATTTACCTGACGCCGAAATTGTTTTTCTTGATGAAATATGGAAAGCCGGTCCCGCTATTTTGAATACCTTATTAACAGCAATTAATGAACGTAAATTTCGCAATGGCGAAAACGAAGTAAGTATTCCCATGCGTTTGTTAGTTTCGGCTTCTAATGAACTACCTGATTCAGACAGCAGTCTTGAAGCGCTTTATGATCGAATGCTGATTAGAATTTGGTTATCAAAAGTACAAGATAAAAAAAACTTCCGGGCGTTATTAGTTAATAAAGAGGTCAGCGCTTTTCGTATTCCTGAACAACTACAAATTACAACAGACGAATTTTTACTTTGGCAAACAGAGTTAGAAAAAATTACTTTGAATGACCACTTATTCGAATTAATTTATCAACTTCGCGACTCACTCGATAAAAGTGATGCAGCACCTTATGTTTCAGACAGACGTTGGAAAAAAGCGGTTCGTCTATTACAGGCCAGTGCTTTTTTTAATGGTCGTAGTGCTATATCACCTTTAGATCTTATTCTGTTAAAAGATTGCCTTTGGCATGATCAAGCTTCTTTTGCGCTGCTAAATGACTTATTAAAAACACTATTAACAGAACAAGCATACCACCAGCTAACACTTTTACAGAAAATAGAAAATCTGTGGGCTGAATGGATGCAATCGACAAGAAGCAAACAAGATCAACAAGCATTTCGCTTTGAAAAACAAAGTAGTATGTTTGGTAGAAATATACATTTCAAATTATCAGAAAAAATGCAGTCTGATAAATTTACGCTGTTTTTACATATTCCACTGCATATACATAGTATTCAAGTTAACTTTATAACTGTTGAGAAAAAAGCATTAGAAACTTTCTTAGATAAAGGTGATGAACTCTCTGCCAGATTAAATGGTATTGGTTTCCCACAATCTATTAATGCACAAATTCGTCAAGATGGTGTCTTAGAGGTGTTGGATGTTAGTCGCCGAACAACGTCGTTATACCAACAGTCAGAAAGCATCAAAACAGAGCCTATTGAAGATAATCAACAATGGTTAGATAAATTAAAAGATCTCACCCAAGAGATTTATTCTGAACAAGAAAATTTTAATCATCATCAACCCAATATCTTTATTGATAATGATTGGCTCATTTCTATAGAACAAAGCTTTTTGCAATTAAATGAAAAATTATCTCAATTAAGAAGTCAAATAAAGTGACCATGCCATGCTAACACTTTCTACCATCGATATGCTTTTAGCGATAAACGAAGGACAGCTTATAGAAGAAGTGATTATCACTTTATTAGCTTCTCCTCAATTAGCTGTTTTTTTTGAAAAACATCCAAGATTAAAAAAAGCATTACTAAAAGACATTTATCAATGGAAAAAAAGCTTACAAGAAAAAGTGAAAGAAACACTGGTGCCGACCATCATCGCAGATGAATTTGCACTTTATCAGCAAACGCAATCATTATGTAATGCTGTTTTTAATCAGCAAGTGGACAATATTCTTACAGAACTAAATCAGCTTGATTCTTCATTTGTTATAGAAGCAACACAACTAATAAAAACAAATAAACCTTTTTCTCCAGCTCAACAAGCTCTATTTATTCAACGCTGGCGCATTAGTTTAATATTTCAAGTCACGACATTACATAAAGCACTGTTTGAACAAGAGCAAGAGCAGTTACTTGCAGAATTACAAGAACGCTTAGCATTAAGTGGCAGTTTAAGTAATACATTTTCTGAAAATGAACGGGCTGCAGGCCGTTTATGGGATATGAGCAAAGGCGTTATTACCAAAACCCCCTATGATGAGAAAATTATTCAACGTTATAGTGACTTTCTAAATCAACAACCTGAATTACATAAATTGGCCAGCTTACTGGGGCGAAGTAAAACGGCGAAATCGCTTCCTGAAGAGAGTGTTATTTTTGAATCAATAACAATCGTTGAAAAAGCACCGGATACCACGCCAGAGCAAGTAAATGGTATAGGCTTAAGTGATGATATTTTACGTTTATTACCTGCTGAACTAGCTTTATTAGGCATAAATGAAGTTGAGTATGAGTTTTATCGTAAACTCATTGAAAAACAGCTCAATACTTATCGTTTACAAGGTGATAGTTGGCAGGAACGCACAGTATTACGCCCAGTCACTCATCACCTTGATGAAGAACGGCCAAGAGGCCCTTTTATCATTTGTATCGACACTTCTGGCTCTATGGGGGGATTTAATGAGCAATGTGCTAAAGCCTTTGGTTTAGCACTAATGAAAATAGCACTAGCGGATAACCGTGCCTGTCATGTCATGCTGTTTTCAACAGAAATGATCCATTACCAATTATCTTCTTCTGATGGATTACAAGAACTTGTTAAATTTTTGAATCAAACATTTAGAGGTGGAACTGATTTAGCATCTTGTTTAAATGAGGTAGCAGATAAGCTTAATACCCCGACATGGAAAGACGCTGATGCTGTTGTTATTTCTGACTTTGTTGCCCAAAGGTTACCCGAAAACCTAATCAATAAAATCAAAAAAGTCCAACAGCAACAGCATAATCGCTTCCATGCGGTTACCCTATCCAATTATGGTAAACCCAGTATTATGAAAATTTTCGACCACATATGGCGTTTTGACACTGGGTTAAAAAGTCGATTACTACGACGTTGGCGTCAATAATTACAGCATATCCGCAAAAGCTAAACGGGTATCTTGTTGCCAAACGCCACATTGTACTTGTCCAATATGCTCTTTTTGCAAAAGTAGCATGACTAAACGTGATTGACCTATACCGCCACCAATTGTTTGTGGCATATCGCCATGCATTAATGCTTTGTGCCAATCTAACTCAAGACGTTGAGTATCATCAGTTAAAGTTAGCTGACGCATTAATGTCTCTGGATCAACGCGGATACCCATTGATGACACTTCAAAAGCATCTTGCAATACTGGGTTCCAAACTAAAATATCGCCGTTTAACCCAGCAAAGCCATCTTCGTTAGGTGTTGTCCAGTCATCATAATCTGGCGCTCTTACATCATGAGCTTCGCCACTTGATAGTTTTCCACCAATACCGATTAAGAAAACAGCACCATATTCTTTAGCTATCGCTTTTTCACGACCTTTAGCATCAAGATCAGGGTAGCGACGTAACAGTTCTTCAGTGTGAATAAATTGAATTTGATCTGGCAGGAACGGTGTCAGACCAAATTCATCGCTGACGGCTTTTTCAGTTTCTTTTATAGCCTGATAGATTTTACCCACTGTCTGCTTAAGGTAAGGTAGTGTACGCTCCTCACCTTCCATCACTTTTTCCCAATCCCACTGATCAACATAGACAGAATGGATTGGCGTTAAGCGATCTTCATCTGGTCTCAAGGCTTTCATATGTGTATAAAGACCTTGACCAGAACTAAATCCAAAACGACCTAATGTTTTACGTTTCCATTTTGCTAATGAATGGACAACTTCAAAGGTAGAATCAGGTAAAGATTTCACTTTAACCTGTACGGCCTTCTCATGACCAGATAAGTTATCTTGAGTTCCATCACCAAGGCGACTTAAGATCGGTCCTTGAACTTCAATCAGGCCTAATTCTTTTTCTAATAAACGTGAAAAATATGATTTAACAAAGCTAATTTGTTGTTGAGTCTGAATGAATGATTTTTCCATTTTTTATATCCCTAGTGGCGATGTTGTGTTTTGCTGAGATAGATTAAGCAACAAAAGCGGGGGTAAATTCAATATACTTCATTAAAAATAGCCTTGCCTATTTAAAATCGTTAAAAAAAACACTATAAAAATGAATTATCATTAAAAACAGGGGGATTTTATGGACAATATTTATCAGATCGATAATCTCGATCGTGACATACTTCACGCTTTAATGGCGAATGCTCGAACACCTTATGCTGAATTAGCTAAAAAATTTGCAGTAAGTCCGGGCACAATTCATGTTCGTGTTGAAAAAATGAAGCAAGCAGGAATTATTACGGGGACACGCGTAGATATAAGTGAAAAACAACTAGGGTTTGATGTTTGCTGCTTTATTGGCATCATTTTAAAAAGTGCCAAAGACTACCATACCGCATTAGATAAGCTAGATAAGTTAGATGAAGTGGTTGAGGTTTATTATACAACAGGTCAATACAGTATCTTTATTAAGGTAATGTGTAAAAGCATCGAAGCGCTTCAAGACGTACTTATCAACAAAATTCAGACTATTGATGAAATCCAATCGACAGAAACCTTGATCTCTTTGCAAAACCCGATAACAAGGACAATCAAGCCATAACGAAAAAAAACTATTTTTTTTATAACCACATTATCCACAGGTAGATCCCAAGTGATTCACAGCGTACAATAGCGCGTCTTGAACATAAGGAGATCATGAATGAAAAAAGTCACGCTAATTAGTGGCAGCACCATGGGTAGTGCTGAATATGTCGCCGAACACCTCGAAGAGATCTTATCTAAAGAGGGATTTGAGACAGATCTACACCATGGGCCTTCTCTTAATGATCTTCCGCAAGAAGGGATCTGGTTGGTGATCACTTCCACACACGGTGCAGGTGAGATCCCAGATAACCTCCAGCCATTTGCTGACGAAATCTCAGCAGACGGCATTGATCTAAGTAAAGTTTCTTTCGGTGCTGTAGGTATAGGAAGTAGTGAATATGACACTTTCTGTGGTGCGATCAGAACATTAGATCAAAAACTAATAGAAAAAGGGGCTGTTCGATTAGGTGATCGCCTAGAAATAGATATACAAGAACACGACATTCCGGAAGATCCAGCAGAGGAATGGCTTACAACTTGGAAAAATTTACTTTAAATCGAACAAAAAAACAGCAGTCAGATGTGGATAACTATGCTTAAAAGCAGGGGTTAACCCGTAGTTATCCATTGTATAAGCCTATATCCAGAAATGACCTGTGTATAACTCGCTGTTTTGATCCCAGCTTATCAGCATCTAGATCACGGATCATTCACAGTATATGATCCTTTACACTTTTATGATCTTTAAATAGAAAATCCACTTATCCACAGAGGATCGCTTCCTTAATAAAAGATCTAATAAAGAGATCTTTAAATAAAAAGATCTTTAAATAATTACCTGCGGATCATGCTCACTTGTATCTGTCAAAAAGTTGAGTAGAATTCGTTTTCCCAATGCAACACATTCAGCATTTCGTAACATTTAAGGTTCACACATGTTTTATCCAGAACATTTTGACGTCATTGTCATCGGTGGTGGTCACGCCGGTACAGAAGCCGCTATGGCTGCAGCTCGTATGGGGCGTCAAACCCTATTACTGACCCACAATATTGATACTTTGGGCCAAATGTCTTGTAACCCAGCTATTGGTGGGATTGGTAAAGGGCATCTGGTAAAAGAGATCGATGCCATGGGTGGATTAATGGCCACAGCCATCGACCATGCTGGTATTCAATTTAGAACCCTTAATGCAAGTAAAGGGCCAGCAGTAAGAGCAACAAGAGCACAAGCCGATCGCGTACTGTATCGCCAAGCTATTCGTACAACACTTGAAAATCAGCCTAATTTAATGATCTTCCAACAACCTGTTGAAGATCTCATTGTTGAAAATGACCAAGTAACGGGTGCAGTCACTCGTATGGGATTAAAATTCCGTGCTAAAGCGGTAGTTTTAACCGTAGGAACTTTCCTTGATGGAAAAATCCACATTGGTTTAGAAAATTACAGTGGTGGCCGAGCAGGTGATCCACCATCAGTCTCTTTATCACATCGATTAAGAGAATTACCTTTACGTGTAGGTCGCTTAAAAACAGGTACACCACCTCGTATTGATGCAAGAACTATCGATTTTAGTCAATTAGCGCCACAGTTAGGTGATAATCCAATGCCTGTTTTCTCATTTTTAGGTAATGTGGATCAACATCCTGAACAGATGCCTTGCCATATTACTCATACTAATGAGCAAACACATGAAATAATTCGTAACAACCTCGATCGCAGTCCTATGTATGCCGGGGTTATTGAAGGTATCGGCCCTCGTTATTGTCCATCAATTGAAGATAAAGTGATGCGATTTGCTGATCGCAATTCACACCAAATCTTTTTAGAGCCTGAAGGCTTAACAAGCAATGAAATTTACCCTAATGGTATTTCAACAAGCTTACCTTTTGATGTTCAAATGCAAATAGTAAATTCCATGAAAGGTATGGAAAATGCCAAGATCATCCGACCTGGTTATGCGATAGAGTATGACTTTTTTGATCCACGTGATCTTAAACAAACACTCGAAAGTAAGTTTATCAACGGATTATTCTTTGCTGGCCAAATTAATGGCACTACCGGTTATGAAGAAGCAGCAGCGCAAGGTCTATTAGCAGGTCTTAATGCGGCACGTTATGCTTTTGATCAAGAAGGTTGGTTCCCTCGTCGTGATCAAGCCTACATTGGTGTATTAGTTGATGATCTTTGTACCTTAGGTACGAAAGAGCCATACCGAATGTTTACTTCACGTGCTGAATATCGCTTGATGTTACGTGAAGACAATGCTGATTTACGTTTAACTGAAATTGGTCGTGAACTTGGTATGGTTGATGACAACCGTTGGGCGCAATTTAGTGAAAAAGTCGAATTAGTTGAAAAAGAGCGTCAACGTTTAAGAGATATTTGGGTTCATCCAAAAGCGGATAACCTAGAAGAAATCAATCAATTACTTAAAACGCCACTGTCTAAAGAGGCGAATGGGGAAGACTTATTACGTCGTCCTGAAATGACCTATGAGATTTTGAAAAAGATCCCTCGTTTTGCTCCTGGTATTGATGATTCGAGACCACAAGCGGCAGAGCAAGTTGAGATCCAAGTAAAATACGAAGGTTATATCAATCGTCAACAAGAAGAGATTGAAAAACAACTGCGTAATGAAAGTGCTGCATTGCCTATTGATATCGACTACAAACAGGTGAGTGGATTATCAAATGAAGTTATTGCCAAACTAAACGATCACAAGCCAACTTCAATAGGTCAGGCATCGCGGATCTCCGGTGTGACACCTGCAGCTATCTCAATTTTACTTGTTTGGTTAAAAAAACAAGGTTTATTACGCCGGAGTGCATCATGAGTGACTTACTTAATCGGTTAAAAAAGCTGGCAAAGCAAGCCAATATTGAGTTAACTGATGTTCAAGCTCAAAAATTAACCGCTTATGTTGCTATGCTCGATAAATGGAATAAAGCATATAATTTGACCTCTGTCAGAGATCCTCAACAGATGCTTATTCGTCATATCTTAGACAGCATAGTTGTGAGTCAATACCTTGAAGGAAACAACTTTATAGATGTTGGTACCGGGCCAGGATTGCCCGGTATTCCTTTAGCAATAATGCGTCCCGATCACCACTTTGTGTTACTTGATAGCTTAGGTAAACGCGTTCGTTTTATGAAACAAGTTCAGCATGAATTAGCTCTGCATAATATCGAACCTGTGCAATATCGAGTTGAAGAGTATCAAGTAGAAAAACCATTTGATGGTGTGATTAGTCGTGCTTTTGCCTCGATGAAAGATATGCTTTCTTGGTGTTCACATTTAGTCACTGAAGAACACGGGCATTTTTATGCATTAAAAGGGCAGATTCATCAAGAAGAACTTGATGAGCTTTCTGAAAATGGTTTAAAGATGCCTGAAAAGGTGATTAATTTAGCGATCCCCGAATTGAATGAACAGCGTCATCTGGTTATTTTTTAAACTGTAGACGGCTATTCATCGGCTTTTTTTTTCATTTTTTGTGCTTTAGCGATAACATTTACAATGTTATCGCTATTTACTTTAAGGGATAAAATAGCGTCATTCCATATTTACCCATATTTTACAATTAAGTAACAAATAATTATCTTTTTATTTAATTGCCTGTATTCCCCTCATTTTTTTATTTTTCTTTCTAAAATAAATTAATAAATTTATGCATTCTCAAAAATATTTAATTTATTTAATTGAAAAATCATTAATTATTTTTCTTTTTGGCTGTTTTTGTTCAGAAAAAGGCAGTTATTTGTTAACTCTATTATAATTTTTATGAAATAAAATTTATTTATATACTATTTTGTGTGTTCTAGATCACATTATTTTTTCTGTTTATGCTGATTATTTTTGCGCTTTTTGTTGCTAATCATTTTCCATAAATGGAACCTTCATAAAAAATTTAAATTATTCTTCACTTTTTCGCTACTTATTGATTGAATTCATTGCCACGCCCCGTATAATTTGCTCGTTTTTGTCACTTGACACTTTATAGCAAAGACAGTTTGATACATTATTCAGTAATACCTTTTACGATAGCGAGTCTGGAGAATACAAACGTCATGTCTGTCTCCCTCTACAGCGGGAAAGTTGCACTGAAACTGTTATTTTTGCAGTTTATGACTTTTGTTATTCTCAGTGCGGGTTTCTACTTTAAGAGTACAGACTGGAGCTTTTCTGCTTTTTTAGGTGGAATTGCATGTTGGTTACCCAATATTGCATTTTTATTATTACTACGCTTACAAAAAGTAGATGAAAATGAAGCTTCAGTTCGCATAAACTGGCTTTTTGCTTTCAGTGAAGGGTTGAAGGTTATATTATCAATAGCCTTGCTGATAGTTGCTTTAGGAGTGTTTAAAGCGGCATTTGCACCACTGGTCATGACCTACTTAGCGGTGCTTGTTATGCAGGTCGTTGCACCAGCCGTCATAAACGGTTAGCGTTTTTAACAACAAAAGGGTAATTGGCATCATGTCTGCATCAGGAGAAGCATTAACCACTAGAGACTACATAGGTGGACATCTGAATAACCTTCAGTTGGACCTACGTACTTTCGAGTTGGTCAATCCCCATGCTGAAAATACGCCATCATTCTGGGTGTTAAATATTGACTCACTTTTCTTCTCTGTACTCATGGGGCTTTTGTTCCTATGGATATTTAGAAAAGTAGCAGTAAAAGCAACCAGTGGCGTACCGGGAAAATTCCAGACTGCAGTAGAAATGGTCATTGGTTTCGTTGATAGCAGCGTTCGTGATATGTATCACGGGAAGAGCAAAGTCATTGCACCTTTGGCATTGACTGTGTTCGTTTGGGTGCTGTTAATGAATGCCCTGGATTTATTACCAATTGATTTTATCCCGTATATCGGTGAACACATCTTAGGGTTACCAGCGTTACGCATCGTTCCGACTGCTGACGTGAGTATCACTCTTTCGATGGCAATTGGTGTATTTATCCTGATTCTCTTCTACAGCATTAAGATGAAGGGCGTAAAAGGGTTTACTAAAGAGCTGACGTTACAGCCTTTTAATCACCCTGTATTTATTCCAATCAACTTAATTCTGGAAGGGGTAAGCCTGCTATCAAAACCTGTTTCACTCGGTCTTCGACTGTTTGGTAACATGTATGCGGGTGAACTGATCTTTATTCTTATTGCTGGTCTGTTACCGTGGTGGTCACAGTGGTTATTAAGCCTACCTTGGGCGATATTCCACATACTGATTATTACGTTACAAGCCTTTATTTTCATGGTTCTAACGATTGTTTATCTGTCGATGGCATCTGAAGAACATTAATTATTAACTCTTTAAAGAAATAACTGAAACAAACTGGAGACTGTCATGGAAAACCTGAGTATGGATCTGCTGTACATGGCTGCCGCTATTATGATGGGTTTAGCTGCAATCGGTGCTGCAATCGGTATCGGAATCCTCGGAGGCAAATTTTTAGAAGGTGCTGCTCGTCAGCCTGATCTGATCCCTCTTCTGCGTACACAGTTCTTTATCGTTATGGGTCTGGTTGACGCCATCCCAATGATTGCTGTGGGTCTGGGCCTTTACGTGATGTTTGCTGTCGCCTAATGATGGTGATGAGCAGTAAAAACATCAAGTTAGTTAATAACCAAGAAAGAGGTATTGTGCTGTGAATTTAAATGCAACAATCCTCGGCCAGGCCATCGCATTTGTCCTGTTTGTTTTGTTCTGCATGAAATATGTATGGCCACCAATTATGGCGGCCATTGAAAAACGTCAAAAAGAAATTGCTGACGGTTTATCTTCTGCAGAACGTGCGAAAAAGGACTTAGATTTAGCGAAAGCCGATGCAGGCGAACAGTTAGCGAAAGCAAAAGCTGAAGCACAAGCAATCATTGAGTCTGCGAATAAACAACGCACTCAAATGATTGAAGAAGCTAAAGCTGAAGCAGAGCAAGAACGTAGTAAGATCGTTGCACAAGCTCAATCCGAATTGGAAGCAGAGCGTAAACGTGCTCGTGAAGAACTTCGTAAACAAGTCGCTATGCTGGCTATCGCTGGTGCCGAGAAAATTATTGAACGTTCCGTGGATGAAGCTGCTAATAGCGACATCGTTGATAAACTGGTCGCTGAACTGTAAGGAGGGAGGGGCATGTCTGAAATAGCAACGGTAGCTCGCCCCTACGCCAAAGCAGCTTTTGACTTTGCTGTGGAAAACCAGGCTGTCGATAAATGGCAGGTTATGCTGGCATTCACCGCTGAAGTTGCACGCAATGAGCAGGTAACCGAATTACTTTCTGGTTCTTTAGCATCAGAAAAACTGGCTGACATCTTTATCGACCTTTGTGGCGATCAAATTGATGAACATGCTCAGAACTTAATTCGTGTTATGGCTGAGAATGACCGTTTATCAACATTGCCGGAAGTATTGAGCCAATTTATTCAATTGCGCGCAGTACTCGAGTCAACGGTTGATGTTGAAGTCACTTCTGCCATTGAGCTAACTAAACAGCAGCTAGCTAACATTTCTGCAGCGATGGAAAAACGTCTATCACGCAAAGTGAAGCTGAATTGCAAAATTGATAAGTCCGTTATCGCAGGCATGATTATACGCGCCGGTGACCTTGTCATCGACGGTAGTGTTCGTGGCCGTTTAGAGCGATTAACTGACGTCTTGCAGTCTTAAGGGGACTGGAGCATATGCAACTGAATTCCACTGAAATCAGCGAACTGATCAAGCAGCGCATTGCTCAGTTCAATGTAGTGAGTGAAGCTCACAATGAAGGTACGATTGTTTCCGTTAGTGACGGTATCATTCGTATCCACGGTTTAGCCGAAGTTATGCAGGGTGAGATGATCGCACTGCCGGGTAACCGTTTCGCTATCGCATTAAACTTAGAGCGCGACTCTGTTGGTGCGGTTGTGATGGGTCCTTATGCTGACTTAGCAGAAGGCATGAAAGTTAAATGTACAGGTCGTATTCTGGAAGTTCCAGTTGGCCGTGGTCTACTTGGTCGTGTAGTTAACACACTGGGTGAACCTATTGATGGTAAAGGTGCTGTAGAGCATGATGGCTTCTCACCTGTTGAGATGATTGCTCCAGGTGTTATCGACCGTCAATCAGTCGACCAACCTGTACAGACGGGTTATAAATCCGTTGACGCCATGATCCCAATTGGTCGTGGTCAGCGTGAATTGATCATCGGTGACCGCCAAACAGGTAAAACTGCTCTGGCTGTCGATGCGATTATTAATCAGCGTGACTCTGGCATTAAATGTATTTATGTCGCTATCGGTCAGAAAGCATCGACTATTTCGAACGTTGTTCGTAAATTAGAAGAGCATGGCGCGTTAGAAAACACCATTGTTGTTGTTGCTTCTGCATCAGAATCAGCAGCGTTGCAATACCTTGCTCCTTATGCGGGTTGTGCAATGGGTGAATACTTCCGTGACCGTGGTGAAGATGCTCTGATTATTTATGATGACCTGTCTAAACAGGCTGTCGCATACCGTCAAATTTCACTGTTACTTCGTCGTCCACCTGGACGTGAAGCTTACCCTGGTGACGTTTTCTATCTGCACTCCCGTTTATTGGAGCGCGCAGCGCGCGTTAGCGCTGAGTATGTAGAAAACTTTACTAACGGTGAAGTTAAAGGTAAAACCGGCTCACTGACTGCGTTACCTATTATCGAAACGCAAGCAGGGGACGTTTCTGCATTCGTTCCTACGAACGTAATCTCTATTACCGATGGTCAGATCTTCTTAGAATCTAACCTGTTTAACGCAGGTATCCGTCCAGCTGTTAACCCAGGGATCTCCGTATCTCGTGTAGGTGGTGCAGCTCAGACTAAGATTATGAAGAAACTTTCTGGTGGTATCCGTACTGCACTTGCGCAGTATCGTGAGCTGGCAGCATTCTCTCAGTTCGCTTCAGATCTGGATGATGCTACCCGTAAACAATTGAACCACGGTCAGAAAGTGACTGAATTGCTGAAACAGAAACAGTACGAACCAATGTCTGTCGCACAACAGTCTTTATCTCTGTTTGCTGCAGAACGTGGTTATCTGGAAGATGTTGAAATTTCAAAAGTTGTGCCATTTGAAGCGGCTTTATTAGCTTATGCTTCTCGTGAACATGCTGATTTACTGAAAGAAATCAACCAGACCGGTACTTATAACGAAGAAATCGAAGCGAAGCTGAAAGGCGTGCTAGACAACTTCAAAGCGACTCAGTCCTGGTAATAACTATTCGGCCTAATAATGATCATTAGGCCGTCTGGTTCATGAGGAGAAGCAGAAATGGCCGGCGCAAAAGAGATACGTTCGAAGATCGCCAGTGTGCAAAACACACAGAAGATCACTAAAGCGATGGAGATGGTCGCCGCGTCGAAAATGCGTAAAACGCAGGAACGCATGGCAGCCAGCCGTCCTTATGCAGAAACCATGCGCAGTGTGATTGGTCACCTTGCGTTAGGGAATCTGGAATATAAACATCCATACCTCGAAGAGCGTGAAGTTAAACGTGTCGGGTACCTGGTTGTTTCGACCGACCGTGGTTTGTGTGGTGGTTTGAACATTAACTTGTTCAAAAAACTGCTGGCAGACATGAAAGAGTGGTCTGATAAAGGTGTAGAAGTAGATTTAGCCCTTGTTGGTTCTAAAGCCGTTTCATTCTTTGCCTCTGTAGGTGGGAATGTTGTCGGTCAAGTAACAGGTATGGGTGATGATCCGCAACTATCTGACCTTATCGGCCCAGTCAATATCATGTTGCAGGCTTATGACGAAGGTCGTTTAGATAAACTGTATGTGGTGGCAAATAAGTTCATCAATACCATGGCCCAAGAGCCTAAAATTCTGCAAGTTTTACCATTACCACCAGGTGATGATGAAGAACTGAAAGAAAAATCTTGGGATTATCTGTACGAACCTGATCCTAAGACGTTACTGGATACTTTACTGCGTCGTTATATTGAATCGCAGGTTTATCAGAGCGTCGTAGAGAACTTAGCGAGTGAGCAGGCAGCACGAATGGTCGCGATGAAAGCCGCTACAGATAACGGTGGTAATCTGATTAAAGAACTGCAATTGGTGTACAACAAAGCACGCCAAGCAAGCATTACTCAGGAACTGACAGAAATTGTATCTGGTGCAGCCGCGGTATAACAGCTAGGTTTACGAATTACGTAGAGGATTCAAGATGGCTACTGGAAAGATTGTCCAGGTAATCGGCGCCGTAGTGGACGCCGAGTTCCCTCAGGATAGCGTCCCTAAAGTATACGACGCTCTTGAGGTTATGAATGGTAAAGAAAAACTGGTGCTGGAAGTTCAGCAACAGTTAGGCGGTGGTATCGTTCGTTGTATCGCAATGGGTACATCAGACGGTTTAAGCCGTGGCTTAAAAGTTGAAGATTTAGGCCACCCAATTGAAGTACCAGTAGGTAAAGCGACTTTAGGACGTATCATGAACGTTCTGGGTACACCTATTGATATGAAAGGTGAGATTGAAACCGAAGAGCGTTGGTCAATCCACCGTGAAGCACCAACTTACGAAGAGTTATCAAACTCTCAAGAACTGCTTGAAACCGGTATCAAAGTTATGGACTTAATCTGTCCATTTGCTAAAGGTGGTAAAGTCGGTCTGTTCGGTGGTGCGGGTGTTGGTAAAACAGTTAACATGATGGAATTGATCCGTAATATCGCGATCGAGCACTCAGGTTACTCTGTATTTGCTGGTGTTGGTGAGCGTACTCGTGAGGGTAACGACTTCTATCATGAAATGACAGATTCTAACGTTCTTGACAAAGTATCGTTAGTTTACGGTCAGATGAATGAGCCACCAGGAAACCGTCTGCGTGTTGCACTGACTGGTCTGACTATGGCTGAGAAATTCCGTGATGAAGGCCGTGACGTACTGTTATTCGTCGATAACATCTATCGTTACACCTTAGCCGGTACAGAAGTATCAGCACTGTTAGGTCGTATGCCATCAGCGGTAGGTTACCAACCAACATTGGCTGAAGAGATGGGTGTTCTGCAAGAGCGTATCACTTCAACCAAAACAGGTTCTATCACCTCTGTTCAGGCGGTATACGTACCTGCGGATGACTTAACTGACCCATCCCCAGCAACCACCTTTGCTCACTTAGATGCGACAGTGGTACTGAGCCGTCAAATTGCTTCGTTAGGTATCTACCCTGCGGTTGACCCACTGGATTCAACCAGTCGTCAGTTAGACCCACTGGTAGTTGGCCAAGAGCACTATGATGTTGCTCGTGGTGTTCAGTCTATCCTGCAACGTTATCAGGAACTGAAAGACATCATCGCTATCTTAGGTATGGATGAACTGTCAGAAGAAGATAAACTGGTTGTTGCGCGTGCGCGTAAGATCCAGCGCTTCCTATCTCAGCCATTCTTCGTTGCTGAAGTATTTACCGGTTCACCAGGTAAGTTCGTTTCCCTAAAAGACACAATCCGTGGCTTTAAAGGTATTCTGAACGGTGATTATGACCACCTGCCAGAGCAGGCGTTCTACATGGTTGGTACTATCGAAGAAGCAGTAGAAAAAGCTAAGAAGCTTTAATACGGCTGACGGGAGGTTGATATGGCCGATACATCGTTCCACCTGAAAGTTGTCAGCGCTGAAAAGCATTTATATGACGGCGAAGTCAAACATATTCAGGTAACTGGTAGCGAAGGTGAGCTCGGTATTTATCCGCAGCATACCCCGTTATTAACTGCCATAAAACCGGGCATGGTACGTGTCGTAAAAACATCGGGTGAAGAAGAGTTTATCTACCTTTCAGGTGGTATTCTCGAAGTTCAGCCTACAGGCGTCATTGTACTGGCAGATACAGCTATCCGTGGTCGTGATTTGGATGAAGCGAAAGCGTTGGAATCTAAGCGTAAAGCTGAAGAACACATTCAATCCTCTCATGGTGATGTTGATTATGCTCAAGCATCAGCAGAATTAGCCAAAGCGATTGCAAAACTACGTGTAATCGAATTGACTAGACGCTAATGTAAATAGGCAGTCCATGAATAAAAAGCCAGTTAGTTATAGCTAACTGGCTTTTTTGCTTTCAGAAATATTTTGTGTAACGAAATATGTAGTATTATTTGGCATAAACAGGTTTACTTGCCATTCTTTACGGGAGTTATCAGGTTAATTATGTCTAATTCAGCTAAAAGTGTTGTTATTCTTGCTGCGGGAAAAGGTACCCGTATGTATTCACAGTTACCTAAGGTTCTTCATAAACTTGCGGGCAAATCCATGGTGCAACATGTCATTGATACTGCAAAATCCCTTGGTGCTCAACAAACCCACCTTGTTTATGGGCACGGTGGTGAACTTATGAAAGAAACATTAGGTTCACAACCTGTCAATTGGGTGCTACAAGCTGAGCAATTAGGTACCGGTCATGCTATGCAACAAGCCGCACCTTTCTTTGCTGATGATGAAGATATCCTAATGCTTTATGGTGATGTACCGCTTATCACTAAAGAAACCTTAGAGCGTTTAATTGCGGTAAAACCTGCTGGTGGCATTGGTTTATTAACCGTTATTTTAGATAACCCTATGGGGTATGGCCGTATTGTTCGCGAAAATGGCGATGTTGTTGGTATCGTAGAGCAAAAAGACGCCTCTGAAGAACAATTAAAAATTAAAGAGATCAATACTGGTATATTGGTTGCTAATGGGGGCGATTTAAAACGCTGGTTAGCGAAGCTTGATAATAACAATGCTCAGAAAGAGTACTACATTACTGATATTATTGCGCTTGCACACCAAGAAGGTCGTAAAATCGAAACTGCTCACCCTACTCGTCATAGCGAAATGGAAGGGGTTAATAACCGCTTACAACTTGCCGCATTAGAGCGTATTTATCAAACAGAACAAGCTGAACGCTTATTACTTGAAGGGGTAATGTTACTTGATCCGGCTCGTTTTGATTTACGTGGTACGCTAACTCACGGAAAAGACGTGGTGATTGATACTAACGTTATTATTGAAGGTGAAGTCACTTTAGGTAATAACGTTGAAATTGGTACGGGTTGTGTACTGAAAAACTGTGTGATCGGTGATGGTTCGATTATCAGCCCTTATACGGTGATCGAGGATGCAAATTTAGCGCAAGAGTGTACTGTTGGGCCTTTTGCTCGTCTTCGCCCCGGCGCACAGCTGGCAGACAAAGCACATGTTGGTAACTTTGTTGAGATGAAAAAAGCCAGTTTAGGCGTTGGCTCTAAAGCGGGCCATCTTACTTATTTAGGTGATACTGAAGTGGGTGCTAATGTGAATATTGGCGCTGGCACTATCACTTGTAACTATGACGGTGCAAATAAATTTAAAACTATCATTGGTGATGATGTGTTTATCGGCTCTGATACTCAACTTGTTGCCCCCGTTTGCGTGGCCAATGGCGCAACAATTGGTGCGGGTACAACATTGACAAAAGATGTCAACGAAAACGAATTAGTCATTAGCCGAGTGAAGCAAACACATATCTCTGGCTGGAAACGTCCGGTGAAGAAAAAACAATAATTTTAAGATAAGGGCGTATATTTCATTATCGCCCTTTTCTTGTACGCTATTATTCTAAAAACAAAAATATCCCCGTTTTCTACCATGGCTTGGGGAACAAAATAATCAGGTATAAAGACATCAAGTGCGAAAAACGCACAGTTTTAGGAATAACACAATGTGTGGAATAGTAGGTGCAGTTGCACAACGCGATATCGCAGAAATCTTAATTGAAGGTTTACGTCGTTTAGAATACCGCGGTTATGATTCAGCGGGGTTAGCTGTTGTCGATAATGATTGTCATATGACACGTCTGCGTGAAGTTGGCAAAGTACAGATGCTGGCAGAAGAAGCAGAAAAAACACAAGTTATTGGTGGTACAGGTATTGCTCATACCCGTTGGGCAACCCATGGTGAACCTTGTCAAGATAATGCTCATCCTCATGTCTCAGGCACTATTGCCGTGGTACATAATGGGATTATTGAAAACTACCAAGAGCTAAAAGCTGAGTTAATTAACCGGGGTTATCAGTTTGCCTCTCAAACTGATACTGAAGTTATTGCTCACTTAGTCAATTGGGAACAGCGCCAAGGCGGCACATTACGTGAAGTCGTACAGCGTGTGATCCCTCAATTACGTGGTGCTTACGGTACTGTCATTATGGATAGTCGTACACCAGAGCTATTAGTGGCAGCACGCTCAGGAAGCCCACTGGTGGTAGGTCTTGGTGTTGGGGAAAACTTCCTTGCTTCTGACCAACTGGCTTTATTGCCTGTTACTCGCCGCTTTATCTACCTTGAAGAAGGCGATATTGTCGAAATTACTCGTCGTCATGTGCATATTTATGATGTTAATGGCGAAGAAGTTAATCGTGATATTATTGAATCGAATGTGCAATATGATGCGGGTGACAAAGGTATTTATCGTCACTATATGCAAAAAGAGATCTACGAACAGCCTTTAGCCATTAAAAACACCCTTGAAGGGCGTTTAAAAGCAGAAAGTATTGATCTTAGTGAGTTAGGATCTAAAGCACCAGAGATCTTATCTCAAGTGGAACATATTCAAATTGTTGCCTGCGGTACATCTTATAACGCAGGTATGGTATCGCGTTATTGGTTTGAATCTTTAGCGGGGATCCCCTGTGATGTGGAAATTGCATCAGAATATCGCTATCGCAAACCAGCGACTCGTCGCAATAGTTTACTGATAACCTTATCTCAATCAGGTGAAACGGCAGATACTCTAGCAGCATTACGCTTATCAAAAGAGTTAGGTTATTTATCATCGCTGGCAATTTGTAATGTGGCTGGCTCTTCTTTAGTTCGCGAATCTGAATTTGTGTTAATGACTAAAGCAGGGGCTGAAATTGGAGTTGCCTCAACCAAAGCCTTTACAACGCAACTGGCCGTTTTATTAATGCTAGTGGCCTATATGGGACGCATTAAAGGTGTTGAAGCCCTTGAACAACAAGTTGCAATGGCGCTTCATGCACTACCTAGCCGTATTGAAAGTATGTTGTCGAAAGATAAAGTGATTGAAGCTTTAGCAGAAGACTTCTCAGAAAAAAGTCATGCACTCTTCTTAGGCCGTGGTGATCAATATCCAATAGCGGTAGAAGGCGCATTAAAGTTAAAAGAGATCTCTTATATTCATGCAGAAGCTTATGCGGCTGGTGAATTAAAACATGGACCTCTTGCTTTAATTGATGCTGATATGCCCGTTATCATCGTAGCGCCAAATAATGAATTATTAGAGAAATTAAAATCTAATATTGAAGAGGTGCGCGCTCGTGGTGGTTTACTGTATGTGTTTGCCGATCAAGATGCTGGCTTTGAAGAAAGTGAAACAATGAAACTAATTTCTCTGCCTCATGTTGAAGAGTTAATTGCGCCAATTTTCTATACTGTACCATTACAGTTACTTTCTTATCATGTGGCGTTAATTAAAGGGACTGATGTCGATCAGCCTCGTAACTTGGCTAAATCAGTGACTGTTGAGTAATATTATTTAATAGTTTATTGCCAATTTTGCCCCGTATCTTAATTTTAGGTGCGGGGCATTTTTAACTCACTATTATTTTTAAGTTCTTTGTTATTAAAAAACATTACAAAGATAAATACGAGTGTAAAAAGTGAATAGATTAAAAATCACGTAAGTTTTTATTTTTATCAGATAAATATATTATTACTATAAATATATCGATGAAAATTAAAATAAATAAGGTGTCTTTTTAATGTAACGTCTAAAAATAATAGAGATGTTATTAATAATCTTTCTACAATATAAATTTAAAATCTATATTTTATCTTTGTAATAATAGTCTAGTGACTAGCCATTTAAAAAAATATAAATCAGTTTTAAATTTTCATAAAACTTTAATCATTGTCGCTTAATCTCTAGTCAATCATCATAAATTGGCGTGGTAAGCGATATGTTACAGTTCAATATAAACTCACAAAATGGCTCAATGCCACATATTCGTGTAGAGAATATTCAAAAGAGATTTAATCAATTTATTGCTTTAGATGGTGTTTCTTTAGAGATTAAACAAGGCGAGTTAGTCTGCCTATTAGGGCCTTCTGGATGTGGAAAAACCACATTATTACGTTGTATTGCAGGATTAGAAACACAAGATCACGGTAGTATCTTTAATTACGATAACAACATCTCACACCTTCCCCCTCAAGCCCGTGACTATGGGATCTTATTTCAGTCCTATGCATTATTTCCTAACCTGACGGTACAGCAAAATATTGCGTATGGTTTAGCCGGTCAGCCTCGTAATGTGATTAAAGATCGCGTTAATGAAATGCTGGAGTTAGTTGGTTTACAAGATCGAAAGAAAAAATATCCAGGAGAATTATCTGGCGGTCAACAACAGCGCGTGGCATTGGCTCGTGCTTTGGCTCCTGCCCCTTCTTTACTATTACTGGATGAGCCAATGTCGGCATTAGATGCACAAGTGCGTGAACATTTGTGTGTGGAGCTACGTAATTTACAGCAAAGCTTAAATATCACTACGCTAATGGTCACTCATAATCAAGATGAAGCCATGCTGATGGCCGATAGGATAGCTGTAATGAATAACGGCAAGGTTGAACAGTACGGCAGTAGTGAAGAGATTTACAACCATCCACAAACACCATTTGTTGCAGAGTTTGTAGGAAAAGGTAACTGGTTACCTTTCAATAGAAATCAGCACGGTGAGGCGATGATTGGCTCACGAGAAGTCCAATTAAAACATACTGCAATACCTCATAATCAAGGGCGTCTCTTTTGTCGACCTGAATCAATCAAAATTAACCCAATACAAAACAAACATAATCAATACGATGCCAATATACAAAATGTGGTGTTTTTGGGAAGTCGTTGCATTATGAAGTTTGAATTAGACCATTTACCGGGACATTTATTACAAGCCGAGATCTCTGCTGCTGAGCTACATAGTATTCAAAACGGTAAAGTTAAAGTGACTTTACCGGCTAATGAACTACACATATTTGCGTAAGGTAGCGAGATAATGTCAGTGATAGTACCTACCAAATCTATTAATCGTTTAGATAGTTTGTTTGTTGCTGGTGGTAAGTTATTTATTATTTGCTTACTTACTCTTGGGGTTTTATTGCCTTTATTGGCTATTTTCTGGCGAGGTTTTACGCCTGATATATCACAAGGTGGTGGTTTTCAGGCCGCAATTGATTTGTTCACCAGTGCTAATTTTCTATGGTTGGTGGGTAACAGTATTAGTGTTTCGTTAAGCGTTGCTGTTATTACAGTGCCACTGGCTTACCTGTTTGCTTATGCTCTACATCGCACCTTGATCCCTTTTAAATCCTTGTGGCGTGGAATATCACTATTACCCTTACTCGCTCCTTCTATGCTACCGGGTATTGCATTGGTTTATCTATTTGGTAACCAAGGGCTATTGCGTAGCTTACTCACAGAGAGTATTTATGGTTATTGGGGATTAGTGCTTGGTGAGGTGATCTACACTTTTCCTCATGCGCTAATGATTTTACTCTCCGCATTATCCATGTCTGATGCTCGTTTATTTGATGCTGCATCTAGCTTAGGGGCCTCTTCTTGGCGCACTTTTCGTAGTGTCACTTGGTCATCGAGCCGACATGGGATTTTCGCAGCATTGTGCTTGGTATTTACGTTAACTATTACTGACTTTGGTATTCCGGTTGTCGTCGGCGGAGATTATCAAGTACTGGCGTTAGAAGCCTATAAAGCCGTGCTTGGTCAGCAACAATTTGGCCGCGGTGCTTTAATCGGTATGTTGTTATTGCTACCTGCATTGTTGACCTTCGGTGTCGATGTTTGGTTACGTAAACGTCAACGTGATGCAATGAGCTCGCGTGCCCAATTCTATTTACCAAAAGCTAATTTTCAGCGTGACACGCTTTATCTAATATTTGTGATGCTTATTTGCGCGCTATTTTTATTGGTATTCGGTACGGCCATTTACTCCTCTTTTATTCAGTTCTGGCCTTATAACTTATCGTTTTCGTTACGTCATTATAATTTTGAAGGATTGCCCGGGGGATGGCTCGCCTATACCAACAGTATTATTTTGGCATTTTACACTGCCACTATCGGCTGCTTTCTGATCTTTATGGGCGCTTACTTAATAGAGAAAACGGCTTCTCACTCTTGGCTTAACAATCTGTTACGTATGCTAAGTTTTGTACCGATGGCTGTTCCGGGGTTAGTGTTGGGATTAGGATATGTATTTTTCTTTAACTTACCGAATAATCCACTGAACTTTTTATACGGCAGTATGGTGTTATTAGTGCTGTGCTCCATTGCACACTTTTTCACTACTGCCTATATGACTGCGAGCACGGCACTGCGCCAGTTAGATAAAGAATTCGAGGCAGCTTCATTATCCTTAAAAGCGCCTTTATATCGTCACTTTTGGCGTATCACTATTCCTCTTTGTTTGCCGGCATTATTAGATATTTATCGTTATCTATTTGTTTCTGCTATGACAACGGTTTCCGCGGCGATCTTCCTTTATAGCCCAGACACTATTTTAGCCGCGGTTGCGGTATTGAATATGGATGATGCGGGCAATATTGGTGGCGCGGCGGCTATGTCGACATTGATTTTAACCACCTCGGCAGGGGTTTCGATATTGTTATCTATTGCTTCGCAAGGTGTTATTCGCCGAACACAAGCGTGGCATCAGCGTGAAGCTAAGCAATAAATTTAAAGGTTTAATTCTCTCACATAGCAATACTAGGAAAATCGCATGATGTTAAAAAAACTGATACTTGCCACCAGCTTATTATTCTCTGCGGGAACGGTCTTTGCAGCGACTGAAATTACGGTATACACCGCAATAGAAAGTGAACAATTACAAGCTTATAAACAAGCATTTGAGGCTAAATATCCCGATATAAAAATAAAATGGGTAAGAGATTCAACGGGGATTATCACCGCTAAATTATTAGCAGAAAAAGATCGTCCTCAAGCCGATGTTGTGTGGGGATTAGCTGCATCAAGTTTAGCAATATTAAAAGCGCAAAATATGCTTGAGCCTTATGCTCCGGCGCAGTTAGATGATATTGATGTGAAATTTCGTGATAGCAACAACCCGCCAACTTGGGTTGGTATGGATGTCTGGGCGGCAACGATTTGCTACAACACGATAGAAGCACAAAAATTGGGGTTATCTAAACCCACTTCTTGGCAAGATCTCACTAAGCCTGAATACAAAGGCAAAATCGTTATGCCAAATCCGGCATCATCAGGCACTGGGTTTTTAGATGTAAGTGCTTGGTTACAAATATTTGGTGAACAAGAGGGTTGGGCATATATGGACAAGTTGCATCAGAATATTGGTCAATATGTTCATTCTGGCTCCAAACCCTGCAAAATGGCTGCATCGGGGGAATACCCGATAGGCATATCCTTTGAATATCCGGCGATCCAATTGAAACGACAAGGGGCACCACTAGACATCATATTACCGCAAGAAGGATTGGGTTGGGATATTGAAGCAACGGCGATAATCAAAGGAACTAATAAGCGAGATGCCGCGCAAAAATTGGCTGATTTTTCCGCCTCAAAGGAAGCGATGAAGCTTTATAGTGCTAATTTTGCTGTATTAGCCAATACCAGTGTACCCGTAAGCCAAACAGAATTACCTCGCGATTATGCTCAACGTTTAATTAAAAATGATTTTATTTGGGCTGCTGAAAAGCGCGACACCATTTTAACTGAATGGCGTAAGCGCTATGACGGTAAGAGTGCAAAATAATTATTTTTTACTTTATTAATTAATAGATAGGGTGCGATGCACTCTATCTGGTTTAGGGTGTCATATGAAATTTGATATTGCGGTTATTGGTGCGGGCATTATTGGTTTATCTCATGCGTATGCAGCGGCTCAGCGAGGTTTACGTGTTGCTATTTTTGAGCGCAGTTACACGCCTGTGGGCGCTTCTGTACGTAATTTTGGTCACGGATTAATTTTGGGTCAAGCGCCGGGAAAAATGCTAGATTTAGCGAAAAATAGTCGTGAAATTTGGGCAACTATGGCCAAACAGGCTAAATTTTTAACGCGTCAAAAAGGGACTTATCTATTAGCACGTACACAATCTGAGCAAGCTGTTCTTGAAGCTTTTGTCGATGGTCGAGCTAAAACCTATGGTTATGATTGTGAATTACTTTCTAAAACACAATTAGCCATGGTTTATGGTGGTCAATTACAACACCATAAAGCGGCGTTGCATGGCAAAGAAGATCAGGTGCTATTTTCGCGAGAAGCGATCCCACAGTTAGCGGCTTATCTAGGCAGCTTAGCTAATGTAACGAGTTATTTTTCCACATTAGTACGGGATATTGATGTAGATACAGGGACATTGATCACCAGTAATGGAACATTTAGTGCAGAAAAGATCATTGTCTGCTCAGGGCACGATTATCAAACATTATTGGCTGACGAAATAAAAAAGCTTGATCCTATAGTTTGCCGCTTACAGATGTTGCGAGTGACAGCAGAGCAAAATATTGGATTGGCGCATGCGCTAATGACGGGATTAAGTTGTACTCACTATGGTGCATTTGCCGATTTACCTGAGGCACAGGCTTTAGCGAAAGAAATTAAAATGCAATCGCCGTTGATTGAGCAGTATGGTATTCATTTATTAATTACCCCGACTCCTTATGGCGATCTTATTATTGGTGATTCTCACGAATATAGCTTAGATGCACAGCCCTTTAACAGCGAAGAGGTTGATAACCTCCTGATAGAGTTAGCTGAGCACACATTAGGTTGTTCGGTTCAAGTAAAAGAGCGTTGGCAAGGGGTTTATGGGGCAAAAGGAAAGGAGCCGATTTCAATTTTAACGCCGAGTGAAAAAGTCACTGCAGTATTGATGCGAACGGGTTTAGGAATGAGTGTTGGGCCTGGTTTAGGTGAACAAAATATTCGTCAACTATTTGATTAATCTTGCATTAGGGATGTGAAGTTATTTTTTAATTATAATGTACAGGTTACGAAGAGAGAATAAAAAAGAGATGTCTATTTTTTACACATCTCTTTTGCAATAACATATTCATTTGGTGCAAAAGCAGATGATTTATAACAACTAAAATAGCCTTTAGAGGTTAAATCGAGAGCGACATAAATTGAAAAGAAAAAGCTAAAAACGATACCAACTATTGCTATTCCTGCGCATATACCCGCTACTTTATTATTCATTCTTTGTGTTTTTTTTGTGTATCCACAAATAAAAATTAGATAAGAAAAATAGATAATCAAAGGGGCCGCAAAAAAAACAACCCTGTTTGAAATGAGAATAGAATTCTATCTTTCATCATAAAATAGTTTTTGTAGTAGATTATGGAGTCATAGAAACAAAACAAAGCTAAAGAAAAAAGGAATATTGCAATTAAATACATTTTTAGAGAGTTTATTTTAACCATGACTAAAGTTTCCCTACTTTTCAGTTTTCAGCAAAAATTAAAACGTAAATAAAATGACCATATGATATACATAACAGTGATTGTAACATAACCCCATCTTAGCTTTTTATTTTTTTCTAAAAAAAGTAATGTAATACAAGGTATTAATATCAATATAGGTTCAATAACATATCTACCATTGAGTGGCAGTTGACAAAGATTATCAATATCACCTTCACCAATCATCCATTCATAGTCAGATATGGAAAGAATATTAATCAATATTAATAAAAAAATAAAATATAGAAATATAAAAGTGCGGAGTATTATTTTCATATTAAAGAATACCTAGATATATCTTTATATTCTCTATTTACCAATTACGCCCATTACTGCTTTATTGGGCGTTGGTATTGGATAATAGTTACGGTTTTTGATTATTAGCGATCCTCTGATTAATATCTTCTATCACCGCAGGTAAATTGGCAAGGGTATCAATAATATAATGAGCACCAGCGGTACGTAGTTTATTTTCAGCAATGCGCTTACGGTTTTCTATTTCTGCCTGTTCCATTGTTTGATATTGTTCAAAGGTGGCACCAAACTCATTGCCTGAAACAGATAACCCGACAGTCCACATACCGGCATTTAACCCTTCGGCAATACCTGTTACTGCATCATCGACTTTAACACAGTGTGCTACACTCATTACACCCAGTTCAATCACATTCTTTAACGCCATCCAAGGGCCTGGGCGAGAGCCGGCGGCAATTTCATCACTAGCAACCACGCAATCAGGCTGATAACCATATTCAGCGGCTTTCGGTACTAATACATCCATGACGGCTTTAGGATAACCTGAGCAAGAGCCGATTTTAATTCCTTGTGCTCTTATGGTCGTGATAGCCTCAAGTGCTCCTTCAATCGGTTTAGCAAAATGTACCACTTGTGCAATTTGTAACGGCATAAAGGTGCGATAAATGTGTTGTACCTCTTCTTCACTTGGTGGGTGACCAAATTGGGCTGTCCAGCGAGTGCGAATATTAGGCTCGTTAAGTAAAGCACGAATATGATCGATTTTCCCCATCCCCATCGGCCCTCGTGCTTCTGATAAACTTATTTTAAAGTTAAAGGCTTGAGCAAAGGCATCGACAAAAATTTGTGTGGGGGCGAAAGAGCCAAAATCGACTACTGTACCAGCCCAATCTAAAATTACTGCTTCAACCGATTTATTCATATGTTTAGACCTACTATGTGAAATCATTATTAACGGCGAATGGGAAGAATGTAGAACATCCTACCATTAAAAAAATGGGTTATTGTGATGTCAATTTTAAGGGGGATTTATGACATAGGTATGTCATCACAATAAATACCACCGCAAAAGCAGCTTGGCTCTCAACATTAGATACTAAAAAAAGTAAATAAAACTAATATAAAACACGATTTTAAGATCATCATTTAACGCATAAAAAAAAGAGTGGTTTTATTTATTAATCAATAAATTTTATTAGATAAGATAAAATACCTTTTATTATCATACATATTTTATATTGTATGATAAATTTATTACCGAGTTTTATTGTATTGTTCTTTTATCAAATAAAATTGAAAATAAATGTTTTTATTTTAATAATAGAGCGATTTTTCTTAATCCAGTGTGTTAAAAAATTATTTTATTGGTTTTATTGTTTGTTTGATAAAAAATAATTTGGTTTTATTTTGTTTTTTTAGGTTTTATCAAAAAATAAAATAAATCTATTTAAAATAATGCTCTCTAAAAACAAGATAAAATAGTAAAAAGTATTTTATCTTAAACCTCTTTTCTATTTTTCAATGTTCTTATTAGCTTTAGATTATTTTATCTATTTCTATCATGTGATTTCTAGCAGATCTTATTCTATTTAATTAATTGTTATTATGGTTTTAAAAAATAGATGCAATCATATTAAATATATGTAAAGTTTAATGTGATATTATTGATAAATAAATCCACATTTTATTTTAAGGCTAATGCTTTTTATCAAGCATTTTATTGCAGTTGATAAAGGCCATCTTGATTTAAATATCTAGCTAAAAAAGACAAATTATAATTACAAGAGGTAAATAAAATGCAACACACAATTAATTCACAATATGATGAAATGGTTGATTTTCTAAAGGAGTTAGTGAATATCGATAGCGGCTCTTATGATAAACAAGGGGTTGATGCAGTCGCTGATCTTTTAATTCAACGCTACCAAAAATTAGGTTTTGTTGTTGAAGTATTTGAAAATGAACAACTAGGGAATAACTACCGTTTAGTTCATAAAGATGCCACAAACCCACAAATTTTTATTGCTGCACATTTAGATACCGTATTTCCTAAAGGAACAGTAGCAGAGCGTCCATTTAGTATCGATGGCTCCCGTGCCTATGGCCCCGGTGTTATTGATATGAAAGCTAGCCATGTTTTAACTTACTATGCGATTAATGCACTCAAACAAAGTGGCGATCTCTCTTATCAAAATGTTGAAATATTGCTTAACTGTGATGAAGAAATAGGGTCAAAAACATCGCGTCATTTAATTGAAAAATATGCCAAAAGTAAAGCTTATGCATTAATTATGGAACCTGCTCGTGCGAATGGTGCCATTGTTAGCGCTCGTCGAGGTGTTGGAACTTATGAGCTGTTGATTGAAGGTAAAGCATCTCACTCAGGTATTGCACCAGAAGCAGGAATTAGTGCTATTCAAGAGCTATCATACAAAATTCAGGCCCTACATGCGCTTTCTCGCCATGATGAAGGTCTTTCCGTTAATGTCGGACTGATTTCTGGTGGTACATCTGTCAATACGGTTGCACCCCATGCACGAGCTGAAATCGATGTGCGTATTTCAACGGATGAGCAGGGTATTGAAATTGATAAGCAAGTCAGAGAAGTTTGTAGTCAACCTGTGTTAGCGGGGGTTAAATTAACGCTAAAAGGTGGCATTAATCGCCCTCCAATGGTGAAAACACCTGAAAGTGCCAATTTAATAGAAATCATTAAACAGCAAGCGGATTTAATTGGCTTAGCTATTGAAGATATTTCAACCGGGGGAGGATCTGATGCCTCATTTACTGCCGGTGTCGGTACGCCAAGTGTTGATGGTTTAGGCCCTATTGGTGGCTATCAACATAGTGATAAAGAATATCTCGATTTACCGTCATTGACCGAAAGGACAGTGCTATTTGCAAATGTTATTAAGCGTCTGTCTCAATAAGGTGAATGTATGGAAAAGAGTAAAAAAATAAAATGGGCTATGCCTGATGCCTTTATTATTATTTTTGGCATCGTTATTTTAGCGGCCATCGCCACCTATTTGATCCCCGCGGGAAGTTATCAGCGGGAAACCGTTAATGGATTAAACCGCGTTGTCCCTAATAGCTTTAATTATGTTGCACAAAATCCAGCTTCATTGATGGATGTGTTTTATGCAATCCCTGTAGGGTTAAAACAATCTGCCAGTATTATTTTCTTGATCTTTATGATTGGTGGCGCGATTGCCATTTATGATCGCACCCGTGCTATTGATTCAGGTATTAATGCGCTTATTGTTAAAACCAAAGGTAATTATCAAGCTCTTATTATTACGGTTGCTTTTATTTTTGGTATGTTGTCATCCCTTGGGCTTGCGGCCAATGCCGTTATTGCGTTTATCCCTATAGGAATAGCCCTTTCGCGATCAATGAAACTTGATGCTATTACGGGGGTTGCAGTTGTTTATTTAGGCTATTATGCAGGTAATGCGGTTGGTGTATTAGATCCAACTATTTTAGGTACTGCACAAACATTAGCTGAAGTTCCTCTTTTTTCTGGTGTTATTTTTCGAGTTGTATTATTCGCTATCTTAATTGTTGTCACTATTGCCTATATTGTCTGGTATGCCAGACGTATTGCGAATGATCCAACGACCAGTTATATGTATGGAATAGCTAAAGATGATCCTGATTATGAACAGCCACACACTCAATCATTAGATAGCACCTTCTCATTGAGGCAAAAATTGAGTTTGGTGGTATTTATAGCGTTTATAGGATTGTTTTTATATGGCGCTTTTGAATATAAATGGGGGATTGAACATCTATCAGCCATTTTTATTATGATGAGCATTGTTGTGGCGGCTATGTTTAAAATTGCCCCTAATGACTATATCAAAACCTTTATGAAAGGTGCTCAATCTTTAGTGTATGGGGCATTGGTGGTGGGGATCGCCAGAGCGGTTATTGTTATTTTAGATGAAGGACGAGTGCTTGATTCTATTGTACAAGCCACATTAGTGCCATTACAGCAAACCTCTCACTTTTGGGGCGCTCAATTACTTTATTTCTTTAATTTACTGTTTAACTTGCTAGTCACATCAGGAACGGGACAAGCATCGATTGTTATGCCTATTATGGTGCCTATTCTCGATATTCTTGATCTTACACGTCAAACCGGTGTCCTTATTTTAAAACTCGGTGATGGCTTTACCAATATTATTACCCCAACATCAGGTGTACTTATGGCGGTACTGGCGGTAGGTAAAGTGCCGTGGACGCGTTGGGTTAAATTTGTATTCCCTATTTTAATGATTTGGGTCGTGATAGGTATGGCTGCAATTGGTATTGCTACCGCAATAAGTTATGGACCAGTGTAGCTTTGTACTAACGGATTATTAACGATAAATAGGTTATTAAGTATAAATAAAGTGCCGTTTGTTTAGTTACAAACGGCCTTTTTAAACCAACCTCATGGTGTCATCAATTGGTGTTCAAACCCTGTGACTAATTGCTCTAAGCCAAAATTAAAACGCATGGCAAAATCATCAGCAAAAAGAATTTCTCTTACTTGCCAAGTTTGAGGGTATTTATCACGTACAATTTGTTCAAAAGCGAGTCGTTTTTGCATTAAAATTTCACTATCAATAAGCGTGATAGCTTGCTGTTCAATGCAACACCCTAAAATAAAATAGAGTAAGGTCATCGACATATTGCTCGCTAATTCAGCAGATGCACCAGACTGCATAATTAAAGTAATAAGCGTATTGTTTATACGTAACACATTCTCAGAAATCACATAGGTTCCGGCAAAAACTCTAGCACCATCACGATGTTGTAAAAAAGCTTCTCTTAGCTCTGTTGCTAGACGTTTTAGATCCGCTTTCCAATCTTGGCTATAGTGAAAATCAACAGCGACTTCACTGACTATACGATCTGCCATTCCCTCAATAAGCGTTTGTTTATTATCAAAATGCCAGTAGAGAGAGGCGGCTTTTATATGTAATGCATCTGCCAGTTTTCGCATTGTTAAGCCTTCAATCCCTTCTTTTTCCAGCAAAGAAAGCGCCGTATCCAACACATTTAATCGATCAATTTTAGGGCTTTTCATAAATAATTCTCATTTTCCTCTTTTCTATCTAACAATGTTAGTTTAACATATTTATCAAACCTAACAATGTTAGATTAAAGCAAAAGTTAAATATCACTAAGCTTCGCTTAGGAGTAGAAAGATGGAAAATATTCAATCAAAAAAAGAAAAAATCATGCAGTTAGTTATGGTTTATACACCTTGGATCACTGTGATATGTGTTGTTGCGTTTATTGGTATAGCGACTGCAGATTGGGATCGCTGGTGGAGTGATGCTCGTTATCAAACAACAGATAACGCTTACATAAAAGCGGACTCAACGATATTGAAATCACGAATGACTGGGTTTATTTCTCAGATTAATAAAGAGGATTACCAAGTAGTAAAACGTGGTGAGGTCATTGCTGAAATTAATAAGAAAGAACAAATATTAAATCGGCAAGCGGCATTAGCAGAGTATCAAAAAGCCCAATTAGCTTTAGATAATCTCACTGAAGAAATTAAAGAATATCAATTAAATATTGAGAAATTAGCTAATCGTTATCAAGCATCAGTTATTGATGTTACCCAAGCTAAGCGCAGTCCAATGTTGCGTAAAGATTTAATTAATAGTGGGGCAATCACACAACAAAATTATTTAGATGCTCAATCTGATTTGCAACGTTTAATGAAATTACAAAGTGCTGCGAAAAATGAGTGGGATCAGGCTAAACAAGCATTGGTATTACTAAAATCTCAAGAAAAAATACGTCTGGCACAAAAAGATATCGCTCAAACACAGTATCAGCAGGCTGAAACGGAGCTTTCATACGCGACTATTAAGGCTCCTTTCGATGCGCAATTAAATAAAATAAAAGTCAATATCGGTAGCCTTGTGACTGCGGGTAGCGAAATTGTGACTTTAACACCGATTAACGATGTATACATTATTGCCAATTTAAAAGAGACACAAATAAAAAAAGTACAGCCAGAACAATCTGTTGCTATCAAAGTTGATGCTTTTCCTACCGATGTTTTTTCAGGAAAAGTGAGATATATCGGCGCACAAAGTAGTGGTGAATCAGCACTTATTCCTGCTGATAATGCCAGTGGTAATTTTACTAAAGTAGTACAACGTATTCCGGTTTATATCACGCTCAATAGTGATAACCGACACTTAGCTAAATTAAGAGCGGGTATGTCTGTGCAAGTGAAAATTGACACAGAAAGCCTTCCTGTAGAGGAGGGGGAGCGCAGTGATTAAATTATTATCAGCAGCACAAAATCATCGTCCTATTTTTGTTGTTATGGCTGTTTTTACCGGGGCTATTTTATCAACACTCTTTGTACGTATGTTTTCTATCTCGTTAGCGGATTTAAGAGGCGTGTTTGGTTTAGATGTTGCCCAAGGATCTTGGTTGAATGTGGCTCTTAATATAGCTCAATTGATCAGTATGACTCTTGTACCTTGGTTTATGGTGGTTTATGGCGCAGAAAAAATATTAATCAGTGCGAGTTTTATCCTTTTTTGTTGTGGATTAGCGGTTCCCATAATAGGACAACAGATTGGTTTTGGCGGACTTTTTATTGCTCATTTTATGATTGGATTTTGTATCGGAGTCTATTTGCCGATGACGATTTCATTAGCCTTAAAAAGTTTAAATCCCAGTGTTTGGCTAATCGTTATGGCGGCTTATAGCTTACGTGTTTCTGTAGGAATGGATGCGGGAGTAGGGATCTCAGGAGAATTTGTTGAAATATTGAATTGGCGTTGGATTTATTGGTTATCCGCTATTTTCACCTTAGTCATCCTATTTTTTACCTGGTGGGGAATGCCACTCTCACCTATTAATAAATCATTGCTCGCTCAAAGTGATTGGGGAGGAATGGCGCTTAAATGCTTAGGATTAACGCTATTATATATTGGTGTCGTTCAAGGTGAATTGTTAGGTTGGTGGGATTCTGGGCTGGTCGTGTCTTGCTTAATCGGTAGCGCTATACTGATGGGGACATTTATTATTAGAGCTTGTATTTATAAACAAAGCTTTGGCCACTTAAATTGGATCAAAGATAGTAATTTACGGCTCTGCTTTATTATTGCCTGTTTATATGGCTTTTTGATGTTACCTAATTCGTTATTTATACCTTCATTTTTGAGTGTTGTTGGTGGGTTGAAACCACTACAAATAGGTCAAGTTACCAATCTTGCCTTCTTTATCTATCTATTATGTAGTCCAATAGCTATTTTTCTTGCACGGCGTTTAGAGCCACGATTAATGATGTTAATAGGTATTATGATTATTGGAGGAGCATGTTTAATCGGTCATCAAATTGATTATCAGTGGCGAGCTAATGATTTCTTTATTGTCATATCTATGCAAGCAATGGGGGAATGTTTGCTACTTATCGGATTAATTGCCTCATTTGTTACTAATATCAAGCCACAAGAAGCGTTACATTTAGGGGCATATATTTCGATAGCGAGAGTATTAATGCCAGCCCTTGCAGGAGCTATTATCAATACATATTTGAGGATCTCATATGATACTCATTATGATTTGTTAAGAGGATACATACAAACTGGTGAGCAAAAATTAGCAGGGAATATTGCTGAACATTATCAAACAACGATGGCATTAGTAATAAGAGAAGCACATGTTGCCTCTTTTATTGATGGTTTTGATTTGATTATGCTCTTGGTTATTTTAGGTGCTCTTTGTATGTCATTTTTAAAATCGTCACCAGAAAATCCGGTAGTCCCAAGGCTAGTAAAATAAAAAACTGCCTGTTTTAGTACAGGCAGAAAATAAAATAAGAATAATATAATAGGAGAGAAATATTCTTGTTACATCAATATGATGAGCGTAAAAATTAATTGTATGATTTAAATAGTGATTGATTACCTGCTTTATCAAAAGCAATGACTTGATAAGGTTCTTTATAGTCCCCTGCATACATACCTAAGCTACCCGCTGGCATACCTGCAACAGCAATGCCTGTTTGCTTTTTATCCATTAAGTCTATATTTTTTAAGCTATCGATAGGAATATGTCCGACTAAGTCTTTGCCTTGGTATGTTGCATAGTGACAGCTTAATAAATTATCAGGGACTGCTGCTTGCTGATATTTTTGCATTAATTCTGTTTCAGAGACAATATTGACATTAACATCAAAGCCCGCTTCTTTTACACCATCAGCCCACAAATTACAGCAACCACAATTTTCGGTTTTATAAACTTCAACTACAGCATGATTTGCCGCTTGTACAGTACCACTAACCGTTGACAATACTAAGAGAGAGGGAAAAAGTAATTTTTTCATCATGTATTCCTTATAGATACGAATACAGAGAACAATAATCTTTCCCCCTACAGGAAGGTCAATTCAAATAAAGTATAAGCGTGTAGATTTTTGTAAAAATAAATATATAGGGTTAATAATATAAATGTCTACATAAATAAAAAAGCCTTGATATAACATATCAAGGCTTTATATATTAATTATTTTAATTATTAACTTTCATTTTAATGTCACCTGCTAATTTAAATCCATAACGACTTAAAGGTGATATTTTTATTTCTGTTAACTTTTCTTTTACATCAACTTTAATTTCTTCTTGAGGACGAATATAAAATTGACCAATACTATAACCGTTATTGCTTGGTAAAGAGCTAAAAGCGGGAGCCATACGAATAACTTGTTTACCATTATTCTTTAATATTAATTGATTATTGACCTGTTTTACTTCTAGATTTTTCCAAGGTTCACGTTCTATGGTTAACCCTTTTGGAATAATTAACATCGCAATATCTTGTCTGATAGGCATTTTTGTTGAATTGACCTTTGCAACACCAATACCTTGGAAAGAGGCTTTTAAAATTTGTTCATCATCAAATTCAATACCGTCTTTTAAAATAAAATTAATATTCTGACTTTGATCTGGCTCTATTCTTGTAATAGGTGGAGTTATAATAATATTTTTTGCTATTTCGTGTTGTTTATCTAAATCGCTGACTTTTGTTGATAATAAAATAGGTTCACTACCCGTATTTTTAACATTAAAAATCTTTCTTGGTTCTTCTGAATCTAAAATAACAGTCATGGTTTCCAATTGAAAACTAGCATGAGAAAAATGACTTATTAATAGAATGAGAAAAATCATTCCTTTTAGTATTTTCATAATTAGACTATCCTCTTTGTATTACTTACAAATTGCATCAACTTTTTCATATAAAAAGTCTGGATTAAATTCTTCTGGAACTGAATAATCAACAGAACAGATGTCACCATTATCTGATTTTACTTTTAGTGGCTTACCGATTTGCTCATTACTTATTATAACATTACCGTCCCCCATAATAACACCTATTAGATTTCCCTTATCATCAATAACACTATTTGCTGTATTAACAGGTTTACCATCTGGTTTTTTTATTTCTAATAAAACTTGCTTCATTGTATTGACAGGGATCTCACGAGAAAAAACAGTACCTTTTGCCAATGCAATATCAAAGGATGTTGTGCCTAACATAACATTGAGTGGTAAATTTTTAGTATTTAATAGAACAGTTGTTTTTTTATTTACAGGTAAGTTAGGAATAACGGCGGTACCAAAGTGATTAGTTATTGTCGTACCACCACCCATAGAGTTAACTAAAATACCAGATTGTCCTGGAACACGTAAAATACCGAAAGTATCTCCTAACTCCACAGGAGAAGTAGCAAAAAATCCATCACTATAAGCAATAGCACCAGATGCTGTCAGCATCGCCGATTTTTGATTACTATTACTAAAGGAGCCTGTCGCACTAATTTGGCTGTAAGCGGTTGTTGCATTGATATTACCGCTAATATTCTTATCTTTACTGTCTTTATCAGCAGTTGCCCCGATAGAATATCTAAATAAATCATTATGATAATTACTATAATTTGTTGTTAAAGATGATGTTTTATAATGTTGGTATTGAGTACTAAATGATGATGAATTATTAATAGGTACGTTGATGTTTACAAATGTACGATCTTCAAAATTACTACTTTTTTGATAGCTAATATTAAAAGACATAAATGGAAATCTTTTTCCATAAGAAATGGTATTTGAATAATTGTCTTTTTTATCACCATAATATTGGCTATAGCTAAGGCTATAACTCAGTGATCCATAACGTTGATTTCCTAAGCTTAGAGATAATGAGCTTGATGTTTTTGTCTGATTATTAGCAAGATTATCATCTAATGGGTCTTCTATATTATCTATTTGTAGAGATTCATAGAGTGTGGAATAGTTGCGTGAACGATATATTGTTGATAAGCCTAGAGAGAATACTGATACAGGTAAACTTAAATTAGCATTTGCTTGGAAGCCATCACCTTTATTAGAAGAAGATGCATATTTAATACCAAAGCCAGTAGATAAAGGACGATGTTCACCAAAAACGCTATTTACGCTACCTACAATGGACTTATATTTTGATGATATTTCCATACCCCCTAGAAAATTATGATTTAAATAATTAATGCCACCTTCAAAACCGGTAATAAAAGGAGTATGTATGCGTTCATCACTTGAGTTTTTTCTATATTTCCCCATAAAAAAGTTAAAGCTGGTACTACTCTGTGGATTTTTTAAGTCTTTATTTGATGTAATAACATCAAATTCTTGAATAGTACCATCATCTTGAATAACTTTGACATGTAATGGTTGACTTGATGATACACCACTAATGTTATTTAATTGGAAAGGGCCTGCAGGTATTATCGTTCTATATAACAATCGATTATTTTGTGTGACTTCAACGGTAGCCGGTTTTTCAGACATCCCAGTAATAGGAACTGTCAACTTACTGTTTTGATAGCTACTATCTGAATATAATTGAAAACCATTCACATCAGCACTATCTAATAACTCACTATTAGATGTAATTTGGCCTAATTGTAAAATGGCTTTGATGCGTTCTATTGTACGTGAAAGCGTTGTTTCATTAAATCTATAGTAAGTTTTCCCATCACCTGAAGAAAAGCTACTGTTATTACGTAAAATCCAATTATAAAAATTTATACCTGTTTTAAAATCACCTTGATAAAAATTCCTATTATTAGAGCCATTTAACTTCATACCATAGATTCTATAGTTGTTGAATACCCCTAAGCCACCATAGGTTAATTCATTACCATAGGCACTTTGATCGAAGTAATCATCATTAATAGTGATATCAATAGAGTTGTTATTTGGGTGATAGGTAATATCTGATTTAGGATATATCTCTAAAAAATCAGCACAATCTGAATTTATCTCTTTTTTTTTAATTTCAGCTTATCTATTAATTGATTATTTAAGCAAAGATTACCTGATTCATTAATAAGAATATTATCAGAATAGTTAAGGCTACTATTTACTATAATTGTTACATCATGATAACCAGGAAGAAAATGACTTCCTTCTTTAAAATAATCAGCGATTTCACTGCCATAACCAAGAGATTTAAGTGAGTCAATATCAAACTCGATATTTTTATTATCAGCTAATGCTAAATTATTGTTAATTAGATAAGCTAATAATAAAAATATCATTTTACGATATCGAAAATGCATAATGAACCCCATAGTAAAACGTCGCGTTTTTAAATTTTAAGATCCAAATGAAAAATCGAATAATAGAGAGCCTGAAAGTTCTCCACCATCGACAAGAGGGCCATTTGTTTCTTTTAAACTATAAATTGTTGGTGAAATTTTTAACTTTAATTGATAGTTATTCCCTTTCGAAGGTGTTACACCATCTTGACTAAATCCGTTTAGAGTGCCTATTTTTAATTGTGGGCTTGTTTTTATTATTCCAATATTATTTTCGTTATCTGTTTCATAAATATTAACATCAATGCCATCTACTGTTGCTTTTTCAATAGATACCTGGAAAAAACCAATCTTACCTGTTGTATTTATAGTGCCAAGGCCAAAATGAGTTTGATCATTATCTGTGGTTGTTCCCATTTTTTCATCTGCTTTTATTGAAAATAGTACAGGTGAAACAGGTGAAGGACAGCTTATATTTATTAATGTATAACGATCATCTAACTTATTATTTTCATTAGATTTAAACATATAAGCTTTAAGATTATGATACTCTATGGTTATATCTTTTTGTGACACAAAACAATCATCATTAAATGATGGTGCTAGATCGTTATAAATATCTGCAAAAGCAGATGTTGATACTAATGAAATACTTAAAAATGGTAAGGTAAAATAAAAAGATTTTATAATATTCATAATAACCTAAAGCCAGCTAGTGTAGTTTCTTTTTCTGATGTATTTAACTAATTCGACCTTTATAATAATTTTTAATTAATTATACGCTTATAGAAAATAAAAAACAGTCTTGTAATTTAATTGGTGATTTTAAAATGGGTTTTTATATTCTATATCAAATCGGCTACTCTAAAATATATAGTCTATATAAGATAATTAATAAAAGACTTTCTATATCTGATAATTTATAAAAATATTTAAATAAAAACGTAAGAAACCCAAATGATTTCTTACGTTTTTTTTAATTAAATTCCGAATTGGAATGTTAATGTGGCTAAACCATCTAACTTAGCATCACCATCACTATTTTTTAGTGCGCTATTGATGGTTGGTGTGACTTCAAAATCTGCCGCAAATACTTGACCGTCAGCATAATCATTAGCATTACTACGAGCCCAACCTAATGAATCATTTTTTACTAGTGTCTTAGAAGTAGATCTGCCATATCTAGAATCCATTACATAGACTTTCTTTTCTTCACTAGTCAAATCTTCTTTTACTGTGGCATTTTTCATTGAAACTGTGTAGTAACCTACTTTAGTATCAACAGCCTCTTTTCCATCGACTGCCATCTTATAACTGCCTAAACCAAAATAAGAATCACCTTCTTTTTTTTCTGTCCCAGCTCTATTATCAGTAGGAGTAAAAGCTAGATAAGTTTTTGCATCACAAGTTACGACAATATTTTTTGATTGAGGCTCTAATGTTAAATCACCTTTTGCAGGGAAAAGGCCAGGAGTTACAGCAAAAGTATATTCAACAGTAGTTTCACTTGTTTCGCCATTAATTGTACAAGTTGGTGGTTGGATATCCCCACTTACTTTTAATTTAGCGGTTGGTGTCGCAGCGAAAGCGATACTACTTGATAAAGTAAGTAAAGAAATAGCTAATAAGCTTTTTTTGAACATATATCCTCCATGAGCGATATAAAACTATCTTAAAAAGATTATTTATAACCTCTCATATCGTTTGATTTTAAATAATAAAAATCTCAAGTTTTTAGAGTGACTCAAAGTATATAAAAATCATCTAAATAAGATTGCATTTATATATTATACTCGTATATATAAATATTAACACCCTTGGTTAAATTTTTTGAATTAATAATTTAACAAAAGATTAAATATAATATAATTTATCAGAAAATGATTTTCTTTATTTGATGGTGTTTCTATATTTTATACCTAAAATATAGATTTTTTCTTGATGGTTTTTTTTTGATATTATCGAGAAGGTTGTTTTTGTGGAAAATAAGAATGTAAGAAATTTGTTTAATTTCTTACATTCTATTTTAAATTAATTTAGATTAATTTAATTAAATTAGATACCAAATTGGAAAGCAAGAGTTGCTAAACCATCTAATTTAGGTTCACCTCCGCTATTTTTTAGTTCACTATTGATAGTTGGTTTGATTTCGAAATCAGCTGCAAATACTTCACCGGCAGAGAAATCGCTAGAGCTTTTAGCCCACGCAAACACTTTTTCTTTTTGAAGACTTTGAGAACTGTTTACAGCACCATTGTAGAATACAGAAACTTTAGCTTCTTCTGCATCAGCAGTTGGTTTTACTGTCGCATTTTTCATGGTAATACCATAGAAACCTACTTTAGTATCTACAGCTTCACCCTCTTTGTTTGTTTCGTGGTGTGTACCTAAACCAAAGTTAGCCGCATTTGCTTCTAATTCTGAACCTGCTCTATCATCTGTAGGAACAAAAGCTAAATAGGTTCTAGCATCACAAGTAACAGTAATGTTGTGTGAAATTGGTTCTAATGTTAGATTACCTTTTGCTGGGAAAAGGCCTGGGCTAACATCGAATTTATATTCAACAGTAGTCTCACTTGTTTCCCCATTAACTGTACAAGTAGGGGCTTGAATAGTACCGATAACTTTTAGTTTAGCAGTAGGTGTAGCAGCAAAGGCAACACTACTTGTTAGAGCAAGTAAAGAAACAGCTAATAAACTTTTTTTAAACATACATCCTCCAGTGGAAGTATATATATATCTTAATTCGATACATATATACCTTTTTAATGCACTTTATTTTTTCAAAAATAATAAAATGCTCTCAACTTTTTAAGTTGCTTATTTATATTATTATCTTAATAAGAATACCTTACAAATAATTATACGCTGATAAAAAATAAAAAATAGTATTTATAATTAAATAAACTTTAAATGCATAAAAAAGATAAGAATTAAATATTTTAATCTTAATAAGATAGTCATTAAATGTTATTTAAATCAAAATAAGATAATTAATAAATTACTTTCTTTGTTTGAGTATTTAAATACGAGTCTTATTATAATGAATGAAAAAACATATAATAAAAAGTGTAAGGTAATTGTTAAATACCTTACACTTTATTAATATTAAATACCAAATTGAAATGTCAAAGTGGCTAAGCCATCTAATTCAGCTTCGCCTTCGATTTTTTTCATTTGGCTATTAATGACGGGTTTGACTTCAAAGTCAGCAGCAAAAGATTTTCCTGCAACAGATGTCTTACCAGGCAAAGCCCAACCATACTCACTTTGTTTATGAATTAATGTATTAGGAACTGATGTCGTGGCGTTGTTAGATTTGATATAAGCTTTTTCAAACTTACTACCATCTTCTTTTTTGACAGTGGCATTGCTGATATTGATGGTGTAATAGCCTACTTTTGTTTCTGCATTTTTTCCATCATCTTTATTTTTAAATTGATAGTGACCTAAACCAAAGAAGGCTTCACTTTCTTGGCTCTGTGTTCCTAATCTATTATCTGTTGCAACAAAAGCTAAATAAGTACTTGAATCACAAGAAATAACAATGTTTTTTGATTGACCTGCTAACTTTAAGTCACCCTTTTCAGGGAAAAGACCTGGAGTGATATCAAAGTTGTAGATGATTGTGGCTTCTTGCTCTTCATTATTGATAGTACAAGTCGGAGGCTTGATCCTTCCTGTGATTTTTAATTTAGCAATAGGGTTAGCTGCTAAAGTAGTACCGCTGGATAATGCTAATAAAGAAATTGCTAATAAATATTTTTTAAACATACATCCTCCTATGGCGGTATAGTAATTTATCAAATTATAGCCGTCATTTTTTGATGCGTTTTGTTTTTTTATAAAAAATATTTAATAATTACGTAATTTGAGTATTTTTTCTTACTTAAAATAAAAACAATCAAAAAAGCTTTTGTGGCGGAGATAACAATAAAATGGTGGCGCTATATTGTTCATAGTTCAATGGTAAATTGATGAAGGAAGCATCAATGGATAAGGATAAAAGAAGGGAATAAATAAAAAGACACATAATGTTTTAATCTTTATGTGTCTTTTTAAAGAGTATAGTTATTTAACAATGCTCAGTTGTTTTACATCGATTTCAGTACTTGTCCACTCTTTATCGATCTTACCTTCAATTTTTACGGTATTCTCAGGCGTAACGGTTTGACCACGCCATCTTTTTTGGTCTATTTCAACATTAATAGCACCTGTTGTGTCTTCAAAAACATAAAGCTCATCACCAATTTTTTTGGTGATTTTGCCTGTTAAGATAACCCAAGTATCATCTGAAAGTGTTTTTGCTTTAGCAACGGTCGTTTCGCTAATTGAAGGGCCTTTAAATCCACCTTGCTCTGTGGTGGTGATAGCGCTTTGTGGGGCAACAAAACCACCACTATTTTGTTGGTTTGAATTGGCTTGAGATGCAAAAGCCAATGTACTACCAATTAATAAAACTAGTATTTTTTTCATAATAGGCTCGCTTATTGGTTTAAACATTCACTTAGAGATAGATTAATTCTAGTTCAATTCTTCCTATAAAAATGCATATTAAAGTAAATATTGGTATTAATATATCAATTTTATCAACTTGTTATTGATAAATGATGGTGTAATTATTTCATTTTATTATTTCTACTACACGGCTTTTCCGACGAATGATTTTTCTTGCACACCAAGCATAAAGCAACCCAGAGATAACGCCTGCGATATGTGATTCTGTAGAAACTCCTAATTGCCCGGGGATTAATCCATAAGCCATAGAGCCGTAATAAAACAGCACAAATAAGGCGATGACGATATCGATAATTTTATGGCGAGTAAAAGCATGGGCAATTAGCAGTGACCATAATCCAAAGATCCACCCACTTGCACCGACATGAATAGCGTTACGCCCAAATAACCAAACTAATAACCCACTGATGATAATGATAAAAATACTTGAATAGCAATATTCTCGTAATGACTGTGTCATCAATAAAAAGCTAAGTATAAGAAAAGGTAATAAATTACTAAAAAGGTGAGACCATGAGCCATGAATAAAAGGTGAAATAAAGATACCGAATAAACCTTCGCTGCTTCTTGGAATAATACCATATTGAAGAAGATGGACTGGGAAGAGGCTCCCTATAATTTGTAATAAGAAAAGAAGGATAGTTAAACCACTGAGAATATAAATTCTTCTTTTTAGCCAGAGACGATCCATAACGATAAGCCTTTATTGTAGGTGATAACCTTTATTTCTGAATCTACTGTAAAGAGAAGAGCCTTTCTGTTAGATGGCTCTTCTTCTATTATATTCAGTCTAATAAATTTAAGCAGGCAGCACCTCTTGCTCCACCCGCATCACCATAACGTGCTTTTTCTATTGTTGGAATTTGCGTATTACCGTATACGCAATGTGAGAGATAATCGGGTAATAGGGTATACAGTGCGTCAAATTGCGATAAACCGCCACCAATGACAATTAAATGTGGGTCAAGTACAGTCAGAATATTATTAAGGTAAATGGCTAATACTTTCATATAGCGGTCAACATGCTGTTGGGTCTGTTCATCACCTTGATAATATTGTGCAACGATATCTACCGCTCTTTGTGGTGAACCATTAAAGGCTTTATACATACGTTCAAAACCACGACCAGATAAATAAGTCTCAAAGCAGGCTTTTCTACCACAACCGCATAATATTTTTGGCATGGTCTCACCAATCACATTATCAGCATCTACATTAAGATTCATGTGACCTATTTCACCGGCAATACCATTTTTACCAGAGAGTACTTTGCCATCAATGACAAAACCACCGCCAACACCCGTACCTAATATTAAACCCAGTACTGAAGGATAATGACGAAATTCAGGATCCCATGCTTCTGATAAGGCAAAACAGTTAGCATCATTCTCAACTTTGACGGGGCGTTCAAGAATATTAGCCAGATCGTGGATCATCGGTTTATATTTGGCAGCAGGCACGTTGGTGGTAAATACAGTTCCTTCTTTTGCGTTGACGATGCCAGGAACACCGATACCTATTTTTCCTTTACAGCCTAAATCATTATCAGCTTCTAAAGTGAGTGTTTTAAAAACATTTAATAGAGCTTGATAATCATTCTTTGGCGTTGGTACACGTTTTTGCCATACTTGAGTCAGATCTTTATCAAAAACGGCGAGCTCGATTTTTGTGCCGCCCATATCAAAACCATAATACATATCAGTCTCTTAGTTATCCTGTAAATGTAATCCGTAGCTTAATTAAATAGAGAAGAAGCTATGGTGCTTAATGGTCATCACTTCAGTTAATGCGTTTTTTCTCTGTCTATTACTTCCACAGATTATAAGATTTATCACTATTTATTAAAGATAGCATAGAAACAATCGTAGATAAGCGCATTTTGTGATCTTGTCAGGAGGTGAAACGTTTTTTCTAACCCCATTTTTAATAGAAAAACTATCATAAAATGACTGGTTTTTAGATTTTAATAAAGAAAATATGGATTAATATGATAGGAATACTCTTAAAAGGAGTGGTTTTAAAAATGTTATCGTTAACATCACATCTAAAATAGATGGTTGCTATTTGATGTATTTTTATTAGTATAAAAACGTAGTTAAGTGCTATTTAATGATATAAAAAAACAAAAATATACGTATTAATACGTGTATATAGTAATAGTATCTACAAGGTGTGCATTATTTATTATAAATCAGTTGGTTAAAAATTTATTGTTATTATAGTGTTAAAGTTAATTAATGTATTCGTATCTAGTATATTTATTCTTTTTATTAAGTATTATTAACAATATTATTTAATACGTAAAATATAATCTTAGTTAATTATCCTGATTTTATGGTTAATGATAGTTGTTTTTCCTATTAATAAACAATAAAGAATATTGTTATTAAATCATCTCTTTTAAGTTATTTTTTTTAGATTATCTTAATGGGTCTGAATAAATAAAGTTATTTTCTTTTTATAGCATGACAATGTGTTAGCTACTCTATGAAAAAAATACACTTTTCGCTTATAAAAATGTGTCTTTTTTTGATGATGATCAACACAAAAAAACAACATCGCATTTTGCTTTGTGAGCCATATTTTACATTTAAAAAAGATCAGTAGCTGAAAATTTTCATATTACTTTTCTCAATGTTTTTTCTTCTTAGAATAAATTATATTACAAGGTAATAATTACAGGATTTTATTTTTATAAAATTTATACAATTTGTTATTAGTTTTATTACGTTATTAGATGGGGAATTAACCTGCTTTTTTACGTTAAAAAGAGACTTTTTTTTTTGTGTTTTTCATTAACATTGTATTAAGTAAAAATACACAGTTAGATAAAATAAAATACAAGCTGAGTGAAAAATAGCTATTTTGAAGGCGTTGTATTTCCTATTAAAATAATTATACAATTCAAATTAAATAATCATTACTTACAATTAGACAGTGTCCTTTTTATTAGATGAAATATTTTACAAGTAAAATTACTCTGCCTGATTTAGGTTTGTATAAATAAATGAAAGTTGTCCTGCAACTCTTAGGTGTTAGCTTTTAAATAAGCTTATTTTAATTGTTTTTGTATCCTTATCTTGGTGAGGTTTTTAATTGTTTGACAAGGTATTAGGTGCGATTATTTAAGGGTTCATATTATGTATGATGATATAGATAATTTAAAAAATAAGTTTCAGGAAGAGGGGTTTACTTTTCAAGATTTCTCTTCTCAAACGACAGGTAATATAGCCTGTAATATTGGCAATAGTGTTATAAATCAACAGGATAATAAAGGCTCCCTATCAGGGGATAATGAAGAGTTATTGAATATATCTAAAGTTAAAAAGAGACAAAAACAAACAGCTAATATAGCGACTTCTCTTTCTTATTCACAAGATTTAGCCTCGGAAGTAAAAGAAAAAAATAGAGTTAATAAGCAAAGTAAGTGTTTGCTAGATAATCAGTTATTTGAAAAAAAAACCACAGATAAGTGCCAAGTAAATGAAAAGCTCTCATTGCAAAAGATATTTTCATTTATTGCATCAGCTAATTAAACAAGCTCTTATATATAAATGATATTGACTTGTGTCAATTTATAGCTATTGGTATTTTATTTTTTTAAAAAATTTTATTGGTCTATCGTACCAAGAATGAATTTTTTCTTAAAAAAGAAAATAATAGCAATGGCAAGGTACGGGGTTATGAATAAATTATTTAAACTATTAATAACAGCTTTTTTATTAATAACAATGTTTTCGCTTATTGTTATGCCAATGAGTGCTAAACAACAATATATATTTGGTATAATTAATATTCTGCTGTTATTTATTATTGGCTCTAAAAAATCAAAAAAACGATTATTAACAATGATTTTTTTATCATTGTTAATGTCTACACGTTATCTGTATTGGCGAGCAACCCACACACTTAATTTTAATACCTCTATTGAAGGGATATTGGGTACAGGATTATTTTTAGCTGAGATTTACTCTTGGATTATTTTAGTTTTAGGTTATTTCCAAACAGCTTGGCCATTAAATAGAAAAATAGCGCCATTACCAAAAGATATCTCGTTATGGCCAACAGTGGATATTTATGTACCCACATATAACGAAAATTTAGATGTGGTACGTGATACGGTTTTAGCTGCACAAGGTATTGATTATCCAAAAGATAAAATGAAAATTTATCTTTTGGATGATGGTAGCCGTGAAGAGTTTAAGCAATTCGCCAATGATGTTGGTGTGACTTATATTGAGCGTGAAGAGCACGATCACGCTAAGGCAGGTAATCTAAATCACGCAATGGCATTAACTGATGGTGAGCTTATTTGCGTCTTTGATTGTGACCATATCTCTACCCGTATATTTTTACAGGCAACGGTGGGTTATTTCCTTGAAGATCCAAAATTAGCTTTGGTGCAAACACCACACTATTTCTATTCACCCGATCCTTTTGAACGTAATTTAAGTGCCGCCAAAAACGGCCCTCACGAAGGTGCACTTTTTTATGGCCCTGTTCAACGAGGTAATGATAATTGGAATGCAACCTTCTTCTGTGGTTCATGTGCGGTAATGCGTCGTAGCGCCCTAGAAGAAATTGGTGGTATTGCGGTTGAGACAGTCACAGAAGATGCCCATACGGCATTAAAATTACAACGTTTAGGTTGGAATTCGGCATTTATTGATATTCCTTTAGCTGCAGGTCTAGCAACAGAGCGTTTAGCATTACATGTTAATCAACGTATTCGTTGGGCTAGAGGAATGACACAAATCTTTCGTGTTGATAACCCTATGTTAGGCCGTGGCTTAACGTTTCCTCAGCGGTTATGTTATCTCAATGCGATGATGCATTTTCAGTATGGGTTGCCTCGGATTATCTTTTTAACCGCACCTTTACTGTTTATGTTATTCAACCTCAATATTATCGCCTCTTCTGCCAGTATGATTTTTGCCTTTGCATTACCACATTTAATTATGTCGGTGTATGTAAACTCACGAAATATTGGTAAATATCGCTATTCTTTCTGGGGAGAAATCTATGAAACAGTGATGGCATTTAGTTTAGTACTGCCTACATTGCTCAGTTTAGTCTCGCCTAAATTAGGTAAATTTAATGTCACTGATAAAGGCGATTTGCTTGATAAAAGCTATATGGATTATCTAACGGTACGACCTTTGATTATTACTGCACTGCTTCTAGTTATGGGTATTTCATGGGTCATCATTCGTTATTTATTAAATGATTTTCAAGGCATCGACCCTTTAGTCATTGTATTGAATTTGGTTTGGGCAACTTATAGTTTATTTATTGTGTTGGCATCGATCGCAGTAGGTAAAGAAACACGCCAAATTCGTAAAAATACCCGCATTAAGGCATCACTTCCTATCACTTTACATTTTGATGATGGCGCTGAATTACAAACTACCACCGAAGATATTTCTATGGGGGGAGTGCGTATTGCGATTAATAAAATAGCTGAATTACGCCAGCGTACTGTTAATAGCATTACGTTAATGGTGCAACGTGATGTTGTTACGCTTCCTGTGGAAATGGTCAGTTTAGAAAATAGCCAGTTACGTCTCGCTTTTTTACCAATGGATTTAAATCTACGCCGTAAGTTAGTACGGGTGATCTTTGGTCGAGCAGATGCTTGGGTTCATCAAACACAATATCAAGACAAACCATTAAAAGAGTTAGGTGCTATCACTGGCTGTATTTTTGAGTTGTTCTTTGGTCGTCGTCAAAAAGTAAAAGCACCGGTAAAAAGAACAAAAACCTCTCTCTCTGTGCAATCTATTAATGGGGATGACTAGGTATGAAAAAGAAACTGACATCAATACTAAGTCTGACGGTTATTGCCATGGCGAGTATTCATTTTTGCTATGCGACAACAGGAATGCTAGAGCTAGATGGTGAAGTATTACCAGAGCCAACATCTTATACTCATCCGCCACTACAACCCACAGTAAGTACGCAACTATTTGATAATGTTGCACTCTCCGAGGCACGTAATATTGAAGAGCAGTTAACATTAGCTCAAATGGGGAGTCCATCACCAATAGTATTATCCGGTCGACGTTTATTATCCGGCGTGACATTTCGTATGGCAAATGATCTGTTTATCGATAGTGCGACACTCACCATGAAAGTGAAAGCTTCATCGGGATTAGTGCAAGCCGATCAAACGTTACATTTGATGCTAAATGGTCAACCTATGGGATTTTTGCCTTTAGAAGAAGGTGAGCAAGAACATGAGTATATGTTAGAGATCCCTGAAATGATGTTGACCAATGTAAACAACTTGAGTTTTCGCCTTGCCAGTCGCGATGCTTTAGATGAAAAGCAGTGTATGCCTCCTTTAGCTGATGAGTTAAGTTTGGTGATTTCGCCCGATTCATCATTAAATTATCGAGGTCGTTGGATTAATGGCGGGTATAGCTTGGAACGACTGCCCCTACCGTTCTTTGATCCTGACAGAATGACAGCGACCTCGTTACCTATTGTTTTAGCCGATAAACCAGATAATGGGCAGGTAACAGCTGCCGCTATTGCTGCTTCTTGGTTTGGTAGTTTTAGTCATGATATTAAACAAATAGATTTACCTGTATTAATGAATCAACTACCTGATAGCGATGGTGTTTTAATTGGTTATGCCGGACAGACTATTGCAGGTATTACCTTACCATCAGGAAAAAATGGGCAGCTCACGATAGTCGATAACCCTGTTGATCCCGTATTTAAATTATTACTGATTAGCGGTGATGATGAAAAAACATTACGTCAAGCTGCATGGGCATTAAATAGTGGCAAATTACCACCAAATGACCAATTAACGGTTGCTGCTCAACATATTCCGGTACGTCAGGATTATGATGCCCCACGTTGGTTAAATACCAATCATCCTGTAACATTGGGTGAGATAGCTCATGGTCGTGATGATTTTACTCGCCAAGGAATAAATCATGCTCCTAATCAATTTTCGTTTCGTGTCTCACCCGATCTCTTTTGGTGGGATGGAGATGCGCTACCTTTAGATCTGCAATATGTTTTTCCTCATTCAGATAAAATAAATAGCCGTCGCTCTTCGTTAATTGCCTCTTTAAACCATCAATTTATTGGTGCGTTATATCCTTCTCGTTCAGAGCCATTAGGAATATTAAGACAGTGGTTAGGGATGGAGAGTGCACAGCAAAGTAGTACGCTTTATTTAGATCCACGACAAATCTACAGTCAAAATCAATTAGAATTCTATTTTGATTTACATGAGTATGATGATGCCCCCTGTATTTTAACGGATGGCCAAGGATTGATTAGTCGTATTGATCCGCAATCAACCTTACAATTCAAAAATACGTGGCACTATTCCAGAATGCCTAATTTAGCCTATTTTTCAGGTGCATCATTCCCATTTAGTCGCCGGGCAGATTTTTCTCAAACCACATTATTATTGCCAGAAAATCCCACAACTGAAGAGCTATATACGTTAGTTAATTTAATGGCGAGATCGGGCTATTCAACTGGTACACCTGTTTCTTATATTTCTGTTTTTCTTGGTGCGCAAGCCTTAGAAAAAAATCAGTTAGCACAAAAAGATATCTTGGCGATTGGAGAGTTAGGTAGTAACGGCTTTTTGCCAAGTGCTTTTTCACAAAAAACCTTCTCTTTTATAAATAACCAACTTGAGATCCAATCTCCCTCATTGATAGATAAAGCTAAAAGTTGGTTAGCCGGTGATCCATTATCACCAAGTAGTGATGCGGCAAATTATCTTGCTCCGTTAAATGATTGGCGGGGAATGATGAGTTTTATCTCTCCTTGGGCTAAAGATCGTGTGGTTGTTTTAGTGACTGCAAAAGGTAATGACTCAATTAAAAACATCATTGGTGATTTGAAGCATGCAAATGTCAATGCCGCTATTAAAGGGGATCTGACTTTAATTAGTGGTCAAGATACGGTGATGAGCTTCCATTTAGGAGAACATTTTTCACAGGGAGACCTGCCTCTATTACAGCAATTTCTTTGGTATTGCACCAGACATGTCTATTTGCTTGGCATGTTGGCAGTCGGTTTTTGTGCGCTAACAGGGAGCGTGGTTTATTGCTGGTTACAACGTCGCTCAACGCGTCGCCTGAGTGAAATATCAAAGCGTCATGTTGATAAATAGGGGGAATAAAATGAAAAAACAGACACTTAATATGATTGTTAAAGTGATTTATGCCAGTTGCTTATTAGGCGTTACCCATTCCACGCTTGCTAATGCAACAGATGCGAATATTGTCAGCTCGTTAATAGAGCAAGCAAATTACTGGCATGGAAAAGCGCATGATGAACGAGCCATTGAAGCGCTACAAAAAGTGCTGATCATGGAAAATAATAATCAAGATGCGCTGTATTTAATGGCTTTTTTTACTGCGCAACAAGGAAATGAAAAACAAGCCAGCTATTGGCGTGAAAAACTGGCACGGATTGCACCTCAAGATCCGCGTATTGCGGGATTAAAAAATATTCGCTCATCTCAATTTAGTGAACAGCAATTGGGTTACGCGAGAGAATTAGCTCAAAAAGGGCAACATGAAGAGGCAATAAAAGCCTATCAGCGCTTATTTGTCACACATGAACCACCTGATACGCTATCACTTGAATATTATCAAACTATGGCTGGAATACCGGCAATGTTGCCACAAGCGATTGCTGGGTTAAAACAACGTGCTCAGCGGATGCCAGATAATAAAGAAACACAAAAAGCATTAGGATTAACATTAACTTATAACGAAGAAACTCGTCGTGAAGGGATTGCTATTTTAAGTAAGATTTCTGGTGATGAAACGGCGAAAAATGGATTAAGACAAGCCTTACTATGGCTTAATGTACGTCCTGATGATGAAGGGCTGTATCAATCTTATCTACAAACTAATCCTAACGATAAAGCCATTGCACAGCATTACCAAGGAGCAATACAAGGTAATGCCCGACAAGCGGGGTATGAAGCGCTAAACACAGGCAACCTAAAGCAAGCAACAACTTACTTTAAACAAGCATTAACGGTCGATAGTCAAGATGCTCAAGCGTTAGCAGGATTAGGTTATGTGGCTCTACGTTCAGGTGATTTGGCAACCGGACAAAAGTTATTAAACCAAGCCTCTCAGTCAGGGGGGGAACAAGGGCAAAAATGGAAACAACAAGCAGAGGATGCGGGTTTTTATTCTCAATTACGAGAAGTGCAACGACAAGCTAAGCAAGGTAATACTCAGCAAGCACTGGATAAATTATTACCTTTAACTCACTCATCGGGTGAAAAAGGATTATCAGCACATTTATTGCAAGCGGATTTATTGCGCAAACAAGGTAATTTACCTGCTGCTTATCAGCTATTATCTGAACTATATCAACAGCATAGTAAAAATGAAAAAGTTATTTCCGCATATTACTACTTGCTTATTCAACAAGGAAAAAACAGCCAAGCTGAGCAGTTAGTAGCAAAACAACCCGCATCTTTACGACAAAAATTAACGGCAAATACTGATCCATCAGAAAGATTACGTCGTGATGCGCAAAAGGCGTTAGAAAATGGTCATCGCACTCAGGCAAGACAATTATTAACTCAGGCACAACGTAAAAACCCGCAAAATAATTGGGTATACCTTGATTTAGCCCGTTTAATGATAGCCGAAGGTGATAAAACGCAAGCGGATCAGCTCATTTTACAACTTGAACGTCGTCAAACACGTGATGCCAATTATATTGCAGCTCTCTTTTATGTTGAACAAAAACAGTGGGATAAAGTTTTTACCCTACTGAACAATCAACCTCAACAAACTGAGGCGGAAAAAGCGTTATTAGAGAGAGCGCGTTTTTATCGTCAACTGACACAAGCTGAGCGTTACTATAAAACGGGCAATCTCGTTGCGATGCGCAATACGCTACGTCCTTTAATCAACCAAGTGGCTGATTATCCAAATGATGTAGGGGAATTAGCTGAAAAACTGGTAAATAGTGGTGCACAAGATGAAGCACTGCAATTGATTGAAAATGATCTGGCTAAAGGGACTAAAGGCTCCGTGGGAAATTATGCAGGGCATATCAATGTGTTTAATGCGTTAGGACGTTATGCACAAGCCTCGAGCTTGATTAATGATCCCGCATTACAGCAACAAACGCCAGCAGCCGAGAAACAACGTTTAGCTATACTGACAAATGTTGCGCAAGCGGATAGTTTACGGGAAAAAGGTGAAATCAAAGCCGCTTATCAAACTCTCGTCACCTCATTAAAGGTAAGTCCTGATGATCCAGACTTATTAATGGCATTAAGTCGTGTGTATTTAGCGCAATCTATGCCAGAGCAGTCAAATAAAATTCTCTCTTACCTTGAAAAACAGCAAGGGAGAGATAGCAAATTACTTCAAGCACAAATTGAAGTTGCTTTGGCGCAAAAAGACGGTCGTAAAGCCAAAACACTGTTACAACAAATACCGACATCTTCACAACCTGCTTATCTATTACAAGCAGCACAAGTAGCGCAATTAAACGGTGAAAATCGTCAGGCATTGGCGTTATTGCGTAGCGCACAATGGCAAACGACAAATAACACAACAGGTACGGTGAATACCGCAGCAGGGCAGTTAATGGCACTAGAGAGTGAAAATAGTGTGATGACTGGCTCTATAAATGAAGATAAACAGATGGTTGCTGTTCAACGCTCCATTCGTCAATTAGAGCAGCAGATATCTCCTTGGGTACAAGGTGGTATTGCTATTCGTCATCGTAATGGTGATAAGGGATTATCAAATTTGACTGAAATATCGGCACCGATTTCTATCTCAAGTGTTCCTGGTGAAGATTGGCGCTGGCAATTTAATATTAATCCCGTTTCAATCACCAGCGGTACGGCTTCTGGAGAGCGCGCTAATCGCTTTGGCTCGGGGCAATTGCAGCATGCTGAACGTTTTGCGAAAAACAGTGAGAATCATGATGAAAAGAACAAAATAAACGCAGATGATGCGGGAAGCCAGCGGGCTTCAGGTGTTGAATTAGGATTGGTTTTATCTGATCACAATACACGTTTTGATGTTGGAACAACACCTTTGAATAAAGATAGTTCCACTATTGTTGGTGGACTGACTTACTCACCAAAAATTGGCCAAAATGGACAGTTAACATTAACCGCAGAGCGTAGAGCGATTAAAGATAGCTTACTTTCCTATATGGGACGTACCGATCCTATAACGGGAGAAACCTGGGGACAGGTCACGCGTAATGGTGCTAAAGCGCAATATGCATGGGATGATGGCAAAGTCGGTGCTTATATTGGTGGGGGATACTATAACTACCAAGGGAAAAGTGTTGAAAGTAATGAAGAGGTAAAAGTTTGGCTTGGCTCTTATGCAAACTTCTACAAAGATGAGCAACAAGAAGTCAAAGCAGGTGTTCATGTGGACTATATGAACTTTAAAAACAACCAAAATTACTTCTCATTAGGGCATGGGGGGTACTTCAGCCCACAAGATTATGTCGCTGTCTCTTTGCCTGTTGCTTATACCCGTCGTTTTGAAAAAGGAGAGGTATCGCTAAATGGTGCGATAGGGGTACAGAGTTACAAGCAAAAGGGGAGTGATTATTTTCCAACCCATGCTTATATGCAAAATGCGTTAAACAAACGTCATACGAGTGACTCACGTATTAAATCTCGTTATGAAGAGCAAGATGAAACCAATATTACCTATCGTTTAGGGCTCGATGCTAAATATTATTTAAATAAAGAGTCAGAATTAGGACTCAGCTTATCTCATGATACATCGGGTGATTATGCTGAAGATAATATGTGGTTATATCTAAAATACACCCCAGACTTTTTATCTAAATAATTAAGGAGATAAGTAATGAACCAACATGATAGCGATATATTACAGTTACCTTTTGAAAGCGGTTGGCAAGATCTGACACAACTATTATTTTTTCAAATAGTTAGTGATAACGATATTACGCAGGCCGAAAATAAATTAAGGGATATCGGGAAAGATATCGCTCAACGTTACCCATTACCTGATAGCGAAAATATCCAGTCATTAGAATCACATATCAATCAAGTTTTAACACTGTTTAAGTGGGGCTTTGTGACTATCTCTCCAGCAATGAGTGAGTTGCTATTAGTGCACTGTGCATGGCCACATTTTTCAGCAAATGAAGAGGAAGCTAATTGGCGTGCAGCGAGTGCCAGTGTATTAGAAGGGCTATATGAAGGCTGGCTTACTCATCAAGGGGGAAATGATAAAATGCATGTGCACCGTCAAGCTACAGATGCAAAAGATGCCTTTATTTTTCGTTATGCGAATAGTTCATCAAATAAATAATAAAAACTATGCTTTATTGATAAGCATAGGAGGAAAAAATGAGTGAATTAGTAATTAATAATAATATTGTTAATGACTTATTAATGAAGCAATTTACTAATTATGTATTTATGATGATAGTAACAGATATAAAAGGTAATATTATCTACGCTAATAAAAAATACTGCCAATTTAATCATATTAATTTTGAAAGTATAAAAAATAAAAGATATAACTTGTTTTATTTAGTTGATGAAAATCAAGATGTGTTTTCTAACATTAGTGATAATAAAGAGGTAATAAGATTAGAGGCAAAACACCCAAATAAAAATAAACAAGAAGTATGGGAAGATATTAATATCGTTCCAATTTTTGATAAAAATAATCTAATTTCTCATTATGCATTTTTAAGTTTAGATATCACGGATAAAGTAAAGTTAAGAAATGATTTATTAAATAAAAGCTATATTGACTCTTTAACTGGAATGGCTAACCGTCTAAGTATTATTGAGAAAATTGAACAGGAGCGATTAAATATTGCGACACCTTCATCTTTTTGTCTTGGGATTATTGATTGTGATAAATTCAAAACGATTAATGATCAATATGGCCATGCTATTGGTGATCATGTTTTATGTGAGATAGCGCAGCGTTTATTAGCCTTAGAACGCCAGCAGGTTTACTGTGGGCGACTTGGTGGCGATGAATTTGCGGTACTTTTCCCTGCTGGATTACGTTCTTGCTCTTTATTGTTATTGGAGATCATCGAATCGCTATGGCGAGGGATGGAAAAACCGATAAAAATCAATAAAGAAAAAATAATCGTTCCTTCTATTAGCTTAGGTATTGCTGAATACCCTAAGGATGGCAAGACATTATCTGAACTATTAAAGTCAGCAGATAAACAGCTTTATGCAATAAAAGAGAAAGGAGGAAATAAATACGGTTTTTATTCAGAGTATTAAATAACACTATATTTCAAATAAAAATCATTATTAATAAATAAAAATCTCCTTATCTGGAGAGGGATACTTATATTTTAAATAGAGAGTTTTTTAGAAAAGAAAATAAAAGAAAATCATTTTCAATTAATAACAATGTATTGTTTTTATATAAATAATTATTTGAGGAGTATATTATGATGAAAGCTGTTATTCCTGTCGCTGGATTAGGCACACGTATGTTACCTGCAACTAAATCCATTCCAAAAGAAATGTTACCGATAGTTGATCGTCCTTTAATTCAATATATTGTTGAAGAGTGTGCACAAGCGGGCGTTGAAGAAATTATTTTAGTGACACATTCATCTAAAAATTCAATTGCTGATCATTTTGATACCAGCTTTGAATTAGAGAATATGTTAGAGCAACGAATAAAAAATAAATTATTAAAAGAAGTTCGTTCTATTTGTCCTGAAAATGTAAAAATTATCCAAATTCGCCAAGGGCAAGCATTAGGATTAGGGCATGCCATTTGTTGTGCTCACCCTGTCATTGGTGATAATCCTTTTATTGTGTTACTCCCCGATGTGCTATTAAATTCTCACTACTGTGATCCTTGCCATGATAACTTATCTGCCATGATCAAACGCTTCCAAAAAACAGAGCGTAGCCAAATTATGGTTGAACCTGTCGCACTCACTCAAGTACATCAATATGGAATTGTTGATTGCCAAGGTGTTTTTTGTCCACAAGGTAACTGGGCGCCTATTCGTCGTATTGTGGAAAAACCTAATCCAGAACAAGCACCTTCTAATCTTTCTGTGGTGGGGCGCTATGTTTTCTCTGCAGAAATCTGGCCGTTACTCGATGGGTTGCCTGCGGGTGTTGGTGGCGAAATCCAATTAACGGATGCTATTGATCTCTTATTGAGAAAAGAGGTTGCCGAAGCTTACACCTTAGTTGGTAAATCTCATGATTGTGGTAATAAACTCGGTTATATGAAAGCCTTTGTTGAGTATGGTTTACATAATAGCGAACTGAAAGAAGAGTTCGCTCATTGGATACAAGAGTTATATGCAAAAGATGTATTATCCCAAACTATGGCCAATAATCGCCCAACACTAAAAGAAGTCGATAACAGTGTGATGACAATTTTTTGAGGCTATTTTGCAATAATCAGTAGTATGCCGACCGAGTTCATTTAGCGGTCGGCAAAAGAAGGAGAAAGAGACAATGTCCATAAGACAGTTATCTCGATTGACTCATCGACTTGGTATTTTGCTAACACTAAGTGTGATGTTAATGATATCCCCAATGACACAAGCGACAGAAACCCAAGCAGGATGGCAACAATTTAAAGCGCGTTACATTACTCCCGAGGGGCGTGTCATTGATAGTGCTAATCAAAATATTTCACACTCAGAAGGTCAAGGATATGGCATGTTAATGGCGGTTATGAGTGACGATCGCCAAACCTTTGCACAATTATGGCACTGGACGGCAATGTCGCTGTATCGTGGTGATCTTGGCTTATTTAAATGGCGTTATGAACCCGAAAATAACCAACATACACCCGATCCTAATAATGCAACAGATGGTGATATTTTAATTGCTTGGGCATTATTAAAGGCCGGGGAAAAATGGCATGATGAAAGCTATCTTTCAGCGTCAGATTCTATTCAGCATGCGATCCTTGAACACACTTTAGTGAAGACAGAAAACTACAGTGTACTCTTACCGGGAATTAATGGTTTTAAAACCCCCGAAGAAATTATCATTAACCCCTCCTATTTTATCTTTCCGGCATGGAAAGATTTCTATCGAGTTAGTCATGATAGTCGCTGGAAAAATTTAATTAACGATAGCCAATCCTTATTAAGAAAAATGCGTTTTGGTAAATATAAATTACCAAGTGATTGGGTAAGTTTATACCCTGATGGTCATCTTGCCCCGAGTGAAAAATGGCCAGCACGATTTAGTTTTGATGCTATTCGCATTCCTCTTTATTTAGCATGGGCACAAGATAAACTCGCATTACAACCTTTTGTGAATTATTGGCAAAAATTTGATCGTGATAAGACGCCTGCGTGGATCAGCATTGATGGTAAAGAGCGCGCCGATTATAACTTAACGCCAGGTATGATGGCGGTAAGAGATCTGACAATGAAAACAGCAATTGAAAATGTCGATTTAACTAAGGATACGGATTATTACTCTTCAGCCTTACATTTATTAGCCGCCTTTGCGCAGAATAATCACAATGACTATTAATTAGCCCCGGTGGATATAACCATTAAAATAAAAAGAGGCCAGTTATTAGCCTCTTTTTTGTTCGATATCAGGACGAGTCAATAATCGTGTTGTTACAGATTAGTAATCCCGATCACCTTTTATCAGTAAATTTGAAAATTAATTATCTTTGCCACCGGCAACGTTTAATTTGTCATAAATATAGTTCTTATAACTATTAACTAATTTTTCATCCTCACAATCATTTAATTTGCCTTGGCATAAATGGCGCATTTGAATATTCGCTTTATAGTAAGGTGATAAGGGTAAACGAGCGCGCTCTAACAACATTCCCCCTAAGAAATTAATATCCGTTAATTCTCCAGTAGAAAGGGTTGCACCTTGCGTTAAATTATCCCTTAAGGTGAATTGAGTAATATGTGCTGGATCACTAAAAGGTGATTGATAATTTTTTAGGTCAATATTAGGTTGATGATCACCAAAATAAAGAAACAGGGTGGGGCGCTCTCTATTTGCGACAAAGTGAGAAAAATCTTCAATAGCCGGATCACTGGCAATAATTTTTTCCATATAGTGGCTAAATTTACCCGGTGCATCAGGGCTTTCTGTCTGACCAGCTAATTGATAATCATCACTATGTGAGCCTTTATAAGGGCCATGCTCATACATAGTTAAAGAAAAGATAAATAATGGCTTATCTGTATGTGTTTTTAAGATTTCTTTTAGATAATTAATCATATCTTGGGTAGGGATAGTCCATAAATTCTCTTCTAAACTCCCCGGATAACCCAATTCTTGTGGCTGGATAATCTCATCTACCCCTAATTTTTCATAAGCATATCCCGCGTGATAGGCGTTACGATTAAAAGGGGTGAGCAGTACGGTGTAATACCCTTGAGATTTGAGTTGGCGGAATAAACTTTCATTGAGTTTATCAACCACAAAATAGAACACAGAGTTTTTACGTGCACCAAAATCATCGGTATTTAGACCGGTTAATACTGAGAATTCAGAAAGCCAAGTTCCTCCACCAAAGGTTTGTACTCGTAATGGGCTTTGGGCACTGACACCTTCATCTTTTTTAAACATAAAAAGATCGGGCAAATCCACGTTTTTATCAAATTGGTAAATGCTTGGGTTTACGGTAGATTCTTGTAGTAATACAACAATATCGGGTTTTACCTCGGTTTGTGTTTCCGGTAAGACCACACGGTTGGCTTGCTCGATAAAGTAGTCTGCACTTTGTGCATAGTAAGGGGGATGATAAGCCGTTTGATAACCCGACATAATTAGATTAGTCACAGTTCCTCGACCACCGGGAAGCGTACCTTCCCACTCCGATTGCCATTTATTGACTGTAAAATGAATAGTTGTAAGGCCAATAATAATGAGCAATAAGCTACTTAGGCGTGTAGCAATAGGTGATTTACGGGAGAAACGCCACGCGGTAACCATATTAATGATTAGCCAAATAGCCATGGCAATAATCGCGACACCGGCTTCCCAATACTGCGTTAAGGTGCCTAAATTTGAGCTATCAAAAGCAAGGTTAAAATCTGAAAATAGCAGTGACTCTTTATAATAGTGGACTTTAAGCTGATTGATAAACTTGATAATGATAAAGAGTGTCCCTGTTGTGATTGCCGAGAATAGCGCGCGGGACGATAAAACAAAACACAGCGTAAAAATAATAAAATAAACACTGACAGATAGTAGTGCGGTATAAATTAGAGAAGCTTTCTCAAAGACAATAAATAATGAAGCAATAAGAACAAGCGCAAGATATATACGCCCTGATAATTTTTTCATATCTCTTCCGAGCATAGTGATTAAAAGTTTATTGATAAAGACAAGCGAAGAATACCTTAATAGGCTGAATGCTCACATCCAGCCAATCATAAAGAGTAACCAGTTAAGTTAGAATAACCCTTTATCTCGTAAGATATGAAGATCTTTTTTACGTCGAGTGAACCCTGTTCGGTCAAAATACTCAAGAATTTGTACGGCAAGTTTGCGACCTACGGCCAGTTCATCACGAAAATCGGCTGCGGTCACACTGCCGTTGGTTTCGTTATATTTTACGATGATAGCGGCAAATTTTTCTATCGAATCATGAGTATAATAGCGATCGGCAATAATGGGGATAATAAGACCTAGTTGAGCAGCTTTGCGTAATAAGCTTCGTATGACTTTTTCATCATGTTTCATTTCATGGGCGAGATCACGAACCCACCAAGGCTCTGATTGTTGAAAATAGTTTTTGGCAATCTGCCATAGTGCCTCTTGCTCTGCTGAGAAGGCTAACCCATGTGTTGGTAGATGTAGCCAGCCTCGAGTTTGCTTAATAGCACCTTCTTGGCGTAACTGATCAATTAAGTGATAAACCAGCTCATCGTGATAAGTAGGAAGAGCCATACGTTTTAAACGGGAACGCCCCACACCCATTTGATCGTTATGTTGCTGGTGATATTCTTCTAGTGTGCGTAATAGTTTTGCTTTGGCCTGTTCGGCATTGGCTTTCGAAATGACGACGCCGGAAATAGAAATAACATCAAAGGTGGTTAATAGCGTATCAAGTGCGGTTTCCGTCAGTTGCTGTGCCCAAGCAAATTGTGTCAATAACAATTCACCTTTGGGTAAATAGAGTGCGAGGTTATCACTCACCGTGTTGGCTTTATCAAGTGCACTTAGCCAAGATAAAAATTCAGCTTGTCGTTTACCCCGACGAGGAGAGTGTAAGCAGAGCACTTTGGCCGCCGCTAAAGTTCGTTGTGCACTGATATCGCGTAAAATCAGTCTATCGTTATCCACCAACCACAAGGGTTCATCAAGAATAAGCTCTGTTAATAGCGGTGTTTCATCGGTATTATTTAATAGTGCAATACGTCCTGTAATATGGCGTGTACCATGATGAATATGAACCGGTTGCCAATGTTTAATAGGTTCATCAGCTGTTAGACTGACTAATATTTTGTGTGAAGGATAAAGTGGTGCTTGTGATAGTAACCAATCACCACGAGAAACCGTTTCTTTACTGACATCACCACTAATATTTATCGCAATGCGCATACCTGCACCAGCTTGTTCTACTGGCTGATTTTGCGCATGTAATGCCCTAATTCTTACCGGTTTGTCTGCACCGGTTAGCCAAAAAGTATCACCTAGCGCAATTTGCCCGGCAAGTGCAGTACCTGTGACCACCAAACCCGCACCTTTAATACTAAATACACGATCAATTGCTAAGCGAAAACGCTTATGCCATTGAGGGTGTTGTTGCTCTTGCTGATGTAGGGTAACTAAATAGTCTCGTAATTGCGCGATACCCACGCCAGTTGAGGCTGAAGTGACAAAGATTTGTGGTGCTGACCAACCTAGATTAAGTAAGTGTGTGGTTATCTGCTGTTTAACTTCATCAATACGTGGTGGCTCTACACGATCTGCTTTGGTGAGGATCACGGTGATGTTAGGACAACCGGCAAGACGTAAGATAGCTGTATGTTCAATAGTTTGTGCCATCACACCGTCATCACAAGCGACAATTAATAAGGCGTGAGAAATTCCCCCAATACCTGCCAACATATTAGAAAGAAACTTTTCATGACCGGGGACATCGACAAAACCAATGACTGATCCATCGGTTTGTGGCCAATAGGCATAACCTAAATCGATGGTCATACCGCGTTTTTTCTCTTCAGGTAAGTGAGTCGTATCTACACCGGTGATCGCTTGTATTAATGTTGTTTTTCCGTGGTCTACGTGACCGGCTGTCGCAAAAATCATAGTGATAGAGCCTGTATTAATGCATTTTCATCCTCAAGACAACGTAGGTCGAGCCATAAGCGACCATCCGTAATACGGCCGATAATAGGTTTTTCTAGGTTACGCCAATGTGCCGCAAGGGCATCTAATTGACTTCCTTTCCCATCTTTGGCAGCAAAGGTAAGGGCTGCACTGGGTAAGCTTTCAATCGGTAACGAGCCACTTCCTATTTGCGAAGCACATGAGGATATTGTGATATGGTAGTTATCGCCATAATATGCCTGAAAATGAGGAAGTAACCGTTGCGCCATATCATGAATTTCGGTTTGTGTACGAGTGAGTAAACGTAATGTCGGGATATCCTTGATCATTTTTTCAGGTTGTTGATAAAGTCTTAAGGTGGCATCTAATGCTGCCAATGTCATTTTATCGACACGTAACGCTCGTTTTAGAGGGTGATGTTGGATGGCTTCTATCCACGCTTTTTTACCTAGAATAATTCCTGCTTGTGGGCCACCTAATAGTTTATCTCCTGAAAAAGTGACTAAATCTATACCCTGTTGCAAATAGTCCTGTGGCATCGGCTCGCTAGGTAAACCCAGTGCAGCCAAATTGGTCATAGAGCCACTGCCTAAGTCTATGGCGGTGGGTAAATTCATCTCTTTACCCAGCGCAGCAAGTTGTGCACCTTCAACTTCAGCGGTAAAGCCTTGAATGCTGTAGTTGCTGGTATGAACTTTCATTAGCAACCCAGTATTTTCGTTAATCGCGTTACGGTAATCTTTTAGATGGGTACGGTTAGTGGTTCCCACCTCTTTTAAACGACATCCCGCTTGGCACATCACATCAGGAATACGAAAAGCACCGCCGATTTCAACTAATTCGCCACGAGAAACAACCACTTCTTTATCTGGTGCGACGGTGGCCAGCATTAATAAAACGGCAGCTGCATTATTATTAACAATACAAGCATCTTCGGCGCCAGTTAATTCACATAACAGATCGGCAATGGCTCGATCACGATGTCCTCGAGAAGCACCATCAAGGGAGTATTCTAATGTTGCCGGAGAGCGCATGACTTGGCTTACCGCTTCAATCGCTGACTCTGCCATTAACGCACGACCTAAATTGGTGTGTAATACCGTCCCTGTTAAATTAAAAACCGGTTTTATGGCGGCTTTTCGTTGTAATGCAATACGATTTTTTAATTCTTCCGCCCAATTATCATGCCATTGCGGTAACTGATTATTTTGTCGAATAATGATACGCGCTTCTTCTTGTAGTTTGCGTAAATGTTCAACGATAAAGGTCTGCCCATAACCATCAACTAAAGTTTGAATGTCAACCTGATGGAGCAAACTGTCTATCGATGACAGTTGACTGTAAAGTGAACGCGTATCATGTGTCATGTTAATACCTAATTATTATTCATTGGGGAATAGAAGGGGGTTAATACTACTGCGTGCAAAACCTTCTTCTTCCATTTTTGCATCAAGAATAAGGGAGGCTAAATCGTCAGCTACAGCATCGACGTTAGCATCTTTTTCTTGGTATAAAATTTTTAAATAACTACCACAATCGCCACAGCTTTCTGCTTTGACTGGCGCATTTTCACTATCAAGAGACCAGTAATTTAATTTGCCCGTTAGTTCACAATTAGTACATTTTATACGTACCACGTGCCATTCGGTTTCACATAAATTACAGTGTAAATAACGCAGTCCTTGAGTGGTGCCAATTTGTACCATACTCGATACAGGCATACTGTTACAAACGGGGCAAAATTGGCGATTTTCGCCATATTCTGTTTTCGCTTTACCGGGAATGTTTGCCGCCAGTTGCGCCCAGTAAAGTGATAATGCCGCCCAAATAAACACTGATTTATCAGCGGAAACTTTTGAGTATTCATCGTTTAATAGTGCTGTTGCCATCTCTTCTAATTCGGTTTCAGAGGCTTTAGAGAGATTTTCTAAGGCAATTTTAGCACTTTCAGGTACAACGGATTGTAATTCCGCAATGATTGAGGCGAGTAATGCATGCCAATGCTTACTACGCTTAAAGGTCTTTTTATCTAACGGCGCTATACCCGTTTGTTGAGAAAGTAACGGGGTTAAATCTAATTCAAGCGGGTTATCATGTAATGCTTTTTCTTGTGCTAAGGCAATTTCGGCAGCAAATTCAAGATAATCAGCGAAAGGATTGTCTTTGGCTAATGCTTGAAAACGTTCAGCACGACGTTGGTAGAGGTTTTTTAAATTCGGGAATAACACCGGTGGAATAAAGCTGATGCTTTTTTCTGATGGCTCTTTACCTAATTGCTCTTTAGGAACGATGCGAATACTCATAACGTTCTATCTTCCTTCATAGTGTATTACCTACAAATATTGGCATCAGAATAATGCAAAATTTTACTTGAAGCCATGACAGCAGGTAAGGATATAGTCAATTTCTTGTTTATTTACGCTTGAAGATGATCGGGTAAATAAAATAAAAACGGAGGCAACAGTCAGCCTCCGTTTGTTCAGCAAATTAGCGTTAGTGCATTATTTCTGTGACTGCTTTTCGGCTTCTTTTTTCTCTTCTTCCAGTACTTCACGATACCAGCGAGGATGGTGTTTTTTCGCCCAACCGCGAGTCACCCAACCTTCAACCATGCTACGAATTGAGCCTTTCACCCAAAACGCTGCATAAGCGTGAACGATAACGGTAATAATCAGTAAGATTGCGGCAAATGAGTGCACCAGCAATGCAATACGAATCACCGGAATGGAGAAATATTCAGCAAAATAAGGACGCCAGATGATGATGCCACTGACCGTCAGCAGGATCAAACTGATAGATAATGCCCAGTAAATGCCTTTCTGACCTAAGTTATAGTGACCAATATCACCCGCTTCTTCATTTTTTAGCACTTTATGAATATTTTTAGCCCAAACTAAGTCATCTTTATCAATAAAGTTGTACTTCAGGTATCTGAAGAACATAAAGATAAACAAAATCGCCATCGCACTCCCCACAAATGGGTGAAGTAAACGTGACAGTTGAGGCGTACCTAAAATGTTCATAAACCAGTTCAGAGATGGGAAGAAGAAACCCAAACCACTGATGGCTGTGAATAGAAATACAATCACAACAACCCAGTGATTAATTCGCTCTGATGCGGTATGGCGAAGAATTTTATCACCTTTCTTCTTCATCATTTTTGCTCCTCCTTATTCACAGAGGTCTGTGTTTTAGAAGATGCTTCCATCTCTTTTTGTGCCGCTTCTTCATCTTCTTCGGTGGTGCGGTTAGGGCCAACACCTAAGTAGTGGAAGATAGCACCTGCAAATGTAGCAGCAAAACCAACCGCCGCTAATGGTTTCCAAATACCTTTCCAGAATTTAACCGTTGAGCTAATTTCTGGGTTTTCTGGTAAACCATGGTACAGGTTGGGTTTATCCGCGTGATGAAGCACGTACATAACGTGTGTGCCACCAACGCCTTGTGGATCGTAGAGTCCAGCGTTGTCATAGCCACGAGTTTGTAACTCTGTAACACGTTCATTGGCAAGATTAATCATCGACTCTTTTGAGCCAAAATGGATAGCACCAGTCGGACAGGTTTTAACACAAGCCGGCTCTTGACCCACTTCAACACGGTCTACACACAAGGTGCATTTATAAGCACGGTTATCTTCTTCATTAATACGCGGTACGTTAAAAGGACAACCAGCAATACAGTAACCACATCCGATACAGTGCTCAGATTGGAAGTCCACAATACCGTTAGCATATTGAATGATAGCGCCTTCTGCAGGACATGCTTTTAAACAGCCCGGATCAGCACAATGCATACAACCATCTTTACGGATCAACCATTCCAATTTGCCATTCTCTTCAACTTCAGAGAAACGCATCACTGTCCATGATTTAGCCGTTAAGTCCGTTGGGTTGTCATAAACACCGACGTTAGTACCAATTTTATCGCGGATATCGTTCCATTCAGAACAAGCAACCTGACAGGCTTTACAACCAATACAGGTGGTAACGTCGATAAGTTTTGCCACTTCTTCCTTGTAATCCCGCACTTGTGGTGCGGGAGTAAGGGAATTGGTGGCAGAGCGACGAATAATGTCTTGTGATTGCAGTGACATAATTTATCTCCTTACACCTTTTCCACATTAACAAGGAACGCTTTAAATTCTGGCGTTTGTGTATTTGCATCACCGACGAATGGCGTTAGGGTATTAGCAATAAAGCCTTTAACCGCAACCCCTTCAAAACCCCAGTGGATCGGAATACCAATGGTATCCACTTTGCGACCATCAACATCAAGTGTTCTAATACGTTTGGTCACTACAGCTTTTGCTTTAATGTAACCACGTTTGGAACTGACTTTAACGGTATCACCTTGAGAAATACCTTTTTCTGCCGCTAACCGTTCACCGATTTCGATAAATTGTTGAGGCTGAATAATGGCATTTAACAGCGCATGTTTTGTCCAGAAGTGGAAATGCTCAGTCAGACGGTAAGTCGTACCTACATATGGGAACTCTTCTGCTTTACCCATCTCTTTCCAGTCATCTTTAAACACACGTGCTGCTGGGTTTGAAACAACATTTGGATGCAGTGGGTTGGTACCTAATGGGGTTTCAATTGGCTCATAGTGTTCAGGGAATGGACCTTCTGCCATCTTGTCGATAGCGAATAAACGCCCCATACCTTCAGGTTGCATAATAAATGGACCAACATCAGAGCCAGGTGCGGCATTGCTATAGTCAGGTACATCAATACCTGTCCATTTGCTACCATCCCATTCGATTAACTTGCGTTTTGGATCCCATGGTTGACCTTGTGGATCTGCTGATGCACGGTTGTAAATAATGCGACGGTTTAAAGGCCATGCCCACGCCCAACCTAATGTGTTACCCAAACCTGATGGGTCTGAGTTATCACGGTTAGCCATTTGGTTGCCTTTTTCTGTCCAGCTACCCGCGAAGATCCAACAGCCACTTGCCGTTGTACCATCATCACGTAACTGAGCAAATGAGCTTAGTTGCTGACCTTTCTTCAAAATGATATTGCCATCAGCGTCTTTTAAGTCGACAAGGGCTTTACCATTGCTCTCTTGAGCCACTTCTTCAGATGTTGGATTATTAGGATCAAAGTAATCCCAAGTCATATTCAACACCTGCTCAGGCATTGCGCCACCTTCTTCTTTATAAAGTTGGCGTAAACGATGGAAAATACCTGAGAGAATTTCACCATCAGGCAGTGCAATTCCTGGGGCATCAGCACCTTTCCAGTGCCATTGTAACCAGCGTCCTGAGTTAACAATAGAGCCGTTCTCTTCAGCAAAACAGGTCGTAGGTAGACGGAAAACTTCAGTTTGGATATCTGCTGTTTTCACATCATTCTCTTCACCGTGGTTTTGCCAGAAACAAGATGTTTCTGTATTTAACGGATCCATGGTGATAAGGAATTTCAGTTTTGATAATGAACGGATCACTTTGTTCTTATTCGGGAATGAAGCTACAGGGTTAAAGCCTTGGCAGATATAGCCATTGACTTCACCTTTATCCATCATTTCGAAATATTGCAGAACGTCGTATGGTTTATCCCATTTAGGTAATAGTGAGAATCCCCAATCGTTATCACGTTGAGCATGATCACCATAAAATGTCTTCATCATACTGACGAAGAATTTAGGATAGTTACCCCAGTAGTTAACCTGCCCTTGGACGGTCGGTTTTGGCGTATTGGCTGCTAAATAGGTTTCTAACGATGTTTGCTTTTCAGAAGGCAAGGTTAGGTAACCCGGTAAGCTTTGTGATAACAGACCAAGATCTGTTAAACCTTGAATATTAGAGTGACCACGTAGAGCATTAACACCGCCACCTGCCATACCCATATTACCTAACAGTAATTGGATCATCGCCATAGTACGAATGTTTTGTGCACCAACAGTGTGTTGAGTCCAGCCTAATGCATACAGGAAAGAGGCTGTTTTATCTTTCGCCGCTGTTTCAGCAATATATTCACAGACTTTTAAGAAATCTTCTTTTGGTGTACCACAAATCTGAGTGACCACATCAGGTGTGTAGCGACTAACGTGTTCTTTTAATAGATTCCAGACACAACGAGGATGTTGAAGCGTGGTGTCGCGTTTAGCGAAACCATTTTCATCCATCTCGTAATTCCAAGTGGTTTTATCATATTGACGTTTTTCAGGATCGTAACCACTAAAGAGACCATCATCAAAATGGTAATCTTCGCGCACAATCAAGCTGGCATTGGTATAAGCCTCAACGTACTCTTTTTGATATTTTTTATTTTCGAGCAGATATAAGATAACCCCCGATAAGAAGGTGATATCTGTACCTGAACGAATAGGCGTATAGAAATCCGCAACAGACGCAGTACGTGTGAAGCGAGGATCAATCACAATTAACTTGGCTTTATTATGGATTTTAGCTTCCATTGCCCAGCGGAAACCGACAGGGTGTGCTTCAGCCGCATTACCGCCCATAACGACGATAAGGTTGGCATTTTTCATATCAACCCAGTGGTTGGTCATCGCACCGCGACCAAATGTTGGAGCAAGACTTGCTACCGTTGGTCCGTGTCAGACACGCGCTTGGTTGTCGACAGCCAGCATCCCAAGTGCTCTTGAGAATTTCTGGGTCAAAAAGCCTGTTTCGTTACTTGCTGCGGAGGCACAAAGCATCCCCGTTGATAACCAACGGTTTACTTCAACACCTTCTTTATTGAATTTTTCGAAGTTGGCATCGCGATCTTTTTTCATTAAGCGTGCGATACGATCAAAGGTCTCTTCCCATGAAAGTTTTACCCATTTATCTGAGCCGGGAGCACGATATTCAGGATATTGTAAACGGCCTTTACTATGGATAAAATCAACGAGACCAGCACCTTTAGGACAAAGTGCACCACGGTTTACTGGGTGGTCAGGATCACCTTCAATATGGAATATGGTTTCTTTTGCGTTTTTCACGCCATCGCCCAGACTATACATTAATAGTCCACAACCGACAGAACAGTACGTACAGGTATTGCGAGTTTCACGGGCACGCAGTAATTTATACTGACGTGAGCCTGCTAACGCAACAGCGGGTGCAAAACCTAAGGCAGCCGCTGTAGTACCTGCCATACCGCCAGCACAGATCTTAAAGAACTGTCTTCTGCTGACCTGCATGGGGTCTCTCCTCATCATATATTGCTTTTACTGACTCTGATTTTCTTCACGAAAACAGGAGCTGATTGTTTTTTTATTCCTATTATCCTTAATAGGATCAGGTTCATTGCCTGATAGGTAGTGTAAAATCGTTTTACCCGTATTGTTATTATGTATTAATAAAATTAGGAATTCATCTTATGGATGAAACAAAATCGACAAACTTGTTAACTAAACGTGTAATTGTTGGCATAGATCAAACAACTGTGCAACACAAAGGCTCCCTTAACCAAGCAGAGCAGGACTATATTGCACTCGAAGTTCCAGTTGCATTAGTGTACAACGGAATATCTCACGTTGTTATGATGGCAAGCCCTAAAAATTTAGAGTTATTTGCTGTCGGATTTTCCTTATCTGAAGGCATTATAGGATCTTCTAACGAAATTCGCAGTATTGAAATCGTTGAAAGTTGCCATGGTGGCACAGAAGTACAAATAGAATTATCAAGTCGGCGCTTTATGCAATTAAAAGAGCGACGTCGTAGTATGGCGGGGCGCACCGGATGCGGTATTTGTGGTACAGAACAATTAGCAGAAATTTTTCGCCCTATAGCGCCATTACCTTTTACACAAACATTTTCACTCTCTTTGCTTGATAACGCACTTGAGCAACTAAAAACCGTACAGGAAATTGGCGAGCTAACAGGATGTACTCATGCCGCAGCTTGGCTATCTCCTGAGGGGCAATTACAAGGCGGTTGCGAAGATGTCGGGCGCCATGTAGCTCTTGATAAGTTGATTGGCTTAAAAACACAACAAAAGTGGACAGAGGGTGCAATATTAGTATCAAGTCGTGCAAGTTATGAAATGGTGCAAAAATCAGCAATGTGTGGTGCCGAAATTTTATTTGCGGTTTCCGCTGCTACCTCACTCGCCGTTGAAGTGGCGAATCAATATAATTTGACGCTGGTGGGTTTTTGTCGCCGTGGAAGAGCAACTGTTTTTACTCATCCACAACGACTCACTGATTAACGTATGCGGTGAAACATCCAAAGGTTGGGTTCCAGATAGACACCATATTGACGTTGAATATCGATATTTAACGGTGCCAGCCCCATAGGAATGGTGTAGTCACCACTGACAGGAAATCGTAATGAAGTCCATTGTTGCCATTTTTCTGTCGGTGCTTCAATTTTCATAGACTGTGGGGCAATTTTGATCGTGGTGGCACCTAAGCGCCAATGTGTACGTATCCAAGGATCAAAAGGCTCATTATTATCGTTTTTCCATTGGCAATATTCAGCAAAAGAGTGCAATGGATAACAATGTTTTAATGTAGGGCGTACAGGTACAGCAACACCGAGGTAACCTTGTTTTTTTGCATGCTCCTTTAAGGTATTAATTAAGCGTTGAGCAATACCTTTCCCCCGATAATGATGATCGATAGTAACCGACAAAGCAGAAATAAGATGGCAAGGTAATTGTTGTTCTTCAGCCTCCATGCCTAGCTGAAAAACACGATCCCAACCTTCATCCGGTAAATCGTTGAGAGAGTTGGTTTGCCAAGGTAACGCAATGGAGTTAATTACACCGATAACCTTTTCTTCTGTTTGCGTTTTTAATACCGCCATAAATTGGTAATGGGAAAAAGGCACATCATATAAGCGTTCCCAATAGCTATCATCAACAGAAGTTCCCATCATAAAAGCAGGCCAATGGTTGGCTATCATGGCTTCTGCTTTATCTAACAAATCGTTGCGATGGTAAAAATCGGTGATAAATATATTCATGATATACATATACCTTTTGTTAAGAAGCAATACGTGTCCATAGTTCACCTAATTTATAGTCCCACTCTTTTGGTTTAATGGGAATGCGCCCCGCATTGGGGGTAAAGGTCATTTCACTAAACAGTAGTGTGGTTTCTGACATTAAAAAATCGACCCGACAATAGGCAAAACCGTTAGCTAATTTGTTGGCTAATGTGAGCATATTGTCAAATTGTAGCGGTTTTTCAATATATTCTGGGGTATTGGGATCTTCTAAAGTAAAAGGCTGTAATTGCCATTGTGTATCATAAACATTGATATACTCGCATCCCTTTGTATCCGAAATATCAATTTCCGCATAATGAGGCTGACCATGAAAACAGTGGATACGGCATGTAGTTGGGATCATCGGACATTGAGTATCAAAAAGGTCGATATACTCTTCACAGATAATTTGCGCACTAATATTTTTATAATGCCATTCACGAGTAACGTGGTAGAGATTTCTCTTTAAATGAAAATTAAGTTTCTTTTTTGCCATCTCCAAATCAAATTGAGATTTATCAAGGCAAATAATAGTACTGCCACTGTCATGATTACATTTTAATACGAAACGGTTAGGTAGTGTATTAAGTTCGATTTCATTTGGATGGCGATAAGTATTAAGGATTTTGACCAGATATTTTTCGCCTATCTTTTCTTTTACATACTCCCTGACACTGATTTTATCTGCTAAGCGTGTATAGATAGGATCTCTATCAAATAACATACGTGCATTGATTTTTTCATTCAATGACATGGGGTGGCGAAAATTAGGTTGATAACCTAAGTTACGAATAAATTTATTTTTTAGATAAACACGATCTGGCTGTGCGAGCGTGCGTAATTGTTTGAAATAATATTCTAAAATTTTCATATGCAACTGTTTATTTTAAATATTTAAGTAAGATAAATATAAATTTTTATTTATATAATCTTGCCTTAGGAGAAATTAATTTTTTATTAATTTAGCCTTAATGTTTTTATGTATTTATAGAAAACAAAAATACAAAAGAATACAGATATATTCTTTGTTGTATTATCATTTTTTTATATAGAATCAATGGCTTTCTAGATAAGCTTTATAGAATAAAAAAACTATTATAGAAGAGAAAGCAATATTGACATTAAGAGAGAATTAATAAAAAGATGAGAAATTAAATATATATTAATATGTAGACCAATTTGTTATATTTATAGGTCTATCCCAGCGGTTAAAACGCAATCCTTTGCCTGTCCTATTTCCATGTGTATCTAAAATCTCATAATACTCTTCAACTATTTGGCTACGACCGCGTTGCCATTCATTGGTGGTAGCAGCAGGATCGATTAAATAAATATCACCGACAACGGTATATAACTCACCTAAATAACGAACTTTACGTGTGGTGGTGGTGGAATAGTGAGAGAACATCACTTGGTAGGTTTTATAGTGTTCAGGTTGCCCATAAGGGCCATATTTCATCGCAATATAGCGAATTCCTTTAGTACCAACAGGACTCGTGCCACCTGGCGTTGGCATATCGGGTGTAATATTAAAAAGAGTATAACGTGAGCCAACCGTTGGCTGCCTTAGCGCTTGGCGATAACTATAGCTATCCATTCCTGAAGCTGTCCATGTTCTATCCACCAGACCATTTCCTGCCCAACAATAGCAAGATAAGGCGAGTAAAGGGAATGAAAGAGGGATAAACAAGGCTCTAGCCAACATAAATACTCCTTTTTATTACTATTATGATGCCAGAAAACTAGGGTGTTATTCCGTAAAATAACGCTATAACAGCGTGCCATTTCTGATGCTTATCTCTTTCCATTCCAAAAGGTTATTAAAAACAGAAAATAATTGATTATATTTTGGACAAAAAAAACGTTTAGATAATAAAGGTGAAAAGGTGATAAATAAGACAGTGTAGAGGTAACAGTTTATGAACCCATTAACGACATTACGTGTTGCAAGCGTACAACTACAACATAAGGCTAATGATAAAGATTATAATTTAGCCAAAATACATCAGTTTATTGAGATGGCTGCCAGTGAAAAAGTGAATCTTCTAGTATTTCCTGAAATGTGTATCACGGGATACTGGCATGTCCCTAAATTACCGGCGCAACAGGTTTATGCATTAAGTGAAAAACTGGCTGATAGCGCATCATTAAAATCCATTAAACAAAAAGCACAACAGTATGCAATGGCTATTGGTGTTGGATTAATTGAACGGGATAACAATAATAATTTGTATAATACTTGGGTTGTTTGTATGCCTGATGGTTCATTACAAAAACATCGTAAATTGCATGCATTTGAACATCCGGTTATTTGTAGCGGAGATCAATACACCGTATTTGATACCCCATGGGGGATTAAAATGGGTATTTTAATTTGCTGGGATAATAATTTAGTTGAGAACGCACGGGCGACGGCGTTATTAGGGGCAGATATTTTATTGGCTCCTCATCAAACTGGCGGAACCCACTCTCGTAGTCCACACAGCATGAAACCTATTCCAATGGCGTTGTGGGAAAATCGTCAGCAAGATCCACAAGCGTTACAAGCTGCTTTTCAAGGTGAACATGGCAAAGGATGGCTAATGCGCTGGTTACCTGCTAGAGCTCACGATAATGGTATGTTTATCATCTTCAGTAATGGGGTTGGGCGTGATGAAGAAGAGGTGAGAACGGGTAATGCGATGGTTATCGATCCTTATGGACGTATTGTAAAAGAAAGCTGTGCGATAGAAGACGATATGGTCGTCACGGATATTGATTTAACGCTTTTGCCTGAATCAACAGGGAGACGCTGGTTAACGGGCAGAAGACCAGAGCTATATCAGATCCTCACCACTCGACAAGGTAATGAACAAGATCCGATTTCCGTTCGTTTTGGTAACAAGGACTAATAGAGATAATTATAAAAAGAGCATAATTATTTATCAGACAAAAGATTAACACCTAATATTAATTTTACTAATTTATTTTATGTTAGAATAATAAAAGAAACTAATATAGGTTTGATGATAAATAATGGATACACGTTTATTAAATGCTTTTGTGGTGTTAGCTGATACGGGGCACTTTGGTGAAGCCTCCAAACAGCTTTGTATTAGCCAGCCCGCATTAACTAAACAAATTAAAACGTTGGAATCACAACTGGATATCGTGTTGTTTGAGCGTGGTCGCCATGGTGCAAAGCTCACGCAAGAAGGACAATATTTACTCAATCAAGCTCAAGTGGTATTACGGGAATCCCATATTTTAGAAAAACAAGCTCGTCAATTAGTTGAGCCACAAAAAGTCTCACTTTATGCGGGATTCGGTCTGTCATCATTAAGTTTTATTACTTCACTATTGGCGAGATTTAATCAAATTGAGCCAAATATTAGCGTCAATATTGATGATATGTCTTCTCATAAAATGGAAGAAAAATTATTAATGGGTGAACTTGATGTGGCTTTTTCTCGTTTACCCGTTATGCCCCCTTTACAAGGGATAGCGTTGACACAAGAGCAACTGATGTTAGCTATTGCAACACAACATATTACGGTGTTGGAGGCAGATTATAACCCATTACATTATTTCGACTCATTAGGGCTTATTTTACTTGCTCCAGAAAAAGGGAAAAAACTGTATCAGCAGATACATGCTTTTTTACAACAGCATAAACTAGCACCGCGTTTATTACAGCAATCTCAAGATATTCAGACCCAATTAGCGCTAGTCGCGGCTGGATTAGGGATAGCATTAGTGCCTAAAAGCGCGCAATTAATTTGTGATAAACAAAGAGTCACATTGTTACCTCTATCTGGGTTATACACACAATGGAAAATTGGTGTAATTTGGAATAGTAATATTAAAAATAAAGAACGTGATCTTTTTATTAAAATAATTACTGAAAAAATTGATATTAAATAAACAATTAGCTTTCTTTATTTCTTTTAATATAAATATTATATTTCAAATTTTAGTCTCTATTAAATATTAATTAGTTTTAAAATAAATAGGAATAATCAACTGAGATCACTCTCACAAAAAATAAACATAAGTTTATAAAGGTTTTATTTAAGCTTTATGATAAAAAATAATTTAAAACATTAAGTTAAATGATTTTTGTTTTGTTAAATGTATTTAATGGGAATTAGCGTGCTTTAAAAGATCTATTTACAATAAAATAAGAATGTTTAATATCAAAGGGCAGTCAACTCAAGAAAGGTACTTGCCTTGTTTTAATATTGAGTAAGAAAGAGAGAATTAAAATATCTCTCTCATGGATAATTTATTAGTGATAATAAATTATGATCTTATGTAATAAATAATAAGGAAGTTATTATGACAAAAATAAACATTTTTACGGGTACTCTATTTGTTTTATCTAGCATAAGTATGGCACAAGCAGAAATCCATTCTAATCAAAGTGGCCCTTTAACCACCATGAGTGTGGGGGCGAGTGATCCCGTGACTCATGGCCCTCATCAATCAGCAGGTGGGGAGCCGGGTGTTGGTATTTCTAATCTATATGGAGGGAAAAAAATTGGTTTTGCGTCATTAACACCAAATAATATGAGTGGTGGGGCGGATAGCCATGGTGTTTATACTGTCCAATCTAATCATCATCATAATAATCTTGGCGTTTTTCATTTTTCACAGGTGACTGATGCCAATGTCTATTTTGGTACTTGGGCAAAAACAGCCTCTGTTACAGATATCACTCATCAGTCTTATTATGTAGGTAAAGAGGTTACTAGTACGCTACCGACAGACAGTGCAACTTATACCGTAACAGGTATCAGTCAATATAGTGGTGATAATTTACTGTCTGGTACTTTTGATGTTGATTTTTCACAAAAGACAATTGGTGGTTCACTGGCTAATAACCTACGTACTGTCGAGTTAGAACGTGGCAATATTTATACCGCAAATAACCAAGTAACCTTCTCTGCAGATGCAAAAGAAGATACTACATCAGGTATTGTTGAAGGGGCTTTCTTTGGTGAAAATGCTGAAACATTGGCTGGTATTGTCGTCTTCCACACCGATCATACTAAAGATATTGGTTTTGGGGGAAGCAAAAATAGTGCTGAAGTAGATACTGCAACAGATAGCGTAACAGATAGTGCAGAAGCCTCTTAACGTTAGGTTTTAAGTTCGGAGCTTAAAAACAATTTAGTCCTTTTACATACGTGGTATTAGTGGTCATTAAGCTAGTTTTTAGCAACAGATAATCAAATATACGGTTATCTGTTTTTTTTTGCCTTAAAAAACGGATTGTAAGGAATAGATCTATTGTTATTATAAGGATAAACCATGCGTTATTATCAAAGGCTAATAAAGTCATTATTTATTATTAATATCTTATTTCATTCGTCACAGGGGGCGGCAACACAACCTAATCAAGAGCAGCTTAATAAAGAGAAGGTCGCTCAATTAGGTCAACAACTGTATCATCATTTACAGCAACAGCAGTGGTATCAAGCGGAAAAACTATTAGTTAATTATCAGCAATTACCATTACACGAAACTTTATTAGTCTATTATGCTCAAGCACTATTAGCACAGAAGAATGGTAATTTCTTACAAGCTGAATTTTATTATCAGCAGCAACTTAAGCAGCAAGCAGATTTTATTCCGGCACAAACTGGCCTAATTCAGCTCTACTTTTCTCAAGGAGAATATAAAAAAGCACAATACCAGCTAAATCAATTAAGTCGTTTATCGGGATTATCACCTACCATTAATCAAGCAATTATCTATTATCAGAAACAGCTTAACGATTATTTTAAAGCTAGGCGTTTTTATCAAATCAGTTTTTTTTATGATGATAATATTAATCATGCACCTTATCTTGATGAGCAAATTGTTTCGCAATCAACGCAAGTCATCATGACCAGAAAAGGCGCTCAACCTATAGCATCGATGGGGGTTAGTCATCTTTTTTCTTTCTATCAGCCCACTTTTATTTACGCTAATAATACCCTATCAGGCTATTTTTCAGCACGCTATCGTGATTATTTTGCATATAAACAAGCTAATTTTACACATTTATATACTCAATTAAGTTATCAGTACCAAAAAAAGGATTATCGGTGGACTTTATCCCCCTATTATGAAATAAAATCACCTAAAAAGGCGTTTGAGTATCAATCTATTGGGGTATATACCGGGCTATTTTTCTCCATTAATAAATATCATTCTATTAATTTATCTATAAATTATTATATAAAGAAATATAATAAAGAATTAATAAACTTAAATAATCATAAGCAGCTATATGCTATTAGTTATTACTATAAATTAGCAGAGAATGTTCAATTAGTTAATCAATTAAATTATTATAGTAGCCGTAAAAAAAACACTTTATTAAATTATCAACAATATGATATAAAAACGGGTGTTTATTACTTATTACCAAAAAATTGGCAAGTTTCTCTTTTTTTACAATATCAATTTAAAAGTTTTAATAATTATAATCCATTATTAAATAAGAAAAGAGAAGATAATGGCTTTGTTTTTACAACAACTATTAAAAATAAAGCACCTATTATCTGGGGTTTTTATCCAGCAATAGAATTAAGTTATACCCGTAGATTAAGCAATGTGGATTGGTTATATCAATATCAGCAGCATGAAGTCTTATTTAAATTAGAAAAACAATTTTAATTAATTTAATGCATGACTTCTTTATTAATTAAGTAGGTAACACAATGCATGTAGTGCTTTTTCACAAACGTACGTTAGTCTCCATAATGGTTTCACTCTCCTTGTTTTCTCTCAATAGTTATTCCAAGACTAAGGATAATACAACCGATCTTGGACAAATTCAGGTTGCAGATAATGTAGAAAAAGATCAACAAGGTTATGCTCAAGTCTATGAAAAGGATGTGGCTAATATTTATTTAGGTAAAGCCCTTATTGAACGTTATCAAGGGGTATCGCCTGCAGATTTATTTAAAAGCGCGATAGGTGTTTATAGTGGTGAAGCCCGTAATGGAGGAGCATTGGATCCGAATATTCGTGGTATTCAAGGCCAAGGGCGTATCCCCGTTACTGTGGATGGTACTGAGCAGGCGATTACGGTTTATCGTGGTTATAGCGGTGCATCTAATCGTAACTATATTGATTCAAATTTGATAAGCAGTATCTATATAGAAAAAGGCCCTTCACTTAATCCTAATATAAAAACAGGGATTGGCGGAGGGGTTGCCATTAAAACATTAGATATACGTGATATTGTACCCATTGGTGAGTCTTTTGGCATTAATTTTAAAGGGGATATTAGTAATAATGCCACAGGCTATAAAGATATTTATATCAATATGATTGAAGATTATCGTAATTATCCAAAATTCTATCATAAATATTCTTTTTTAACTGATCCCGCATTAGAAATAACACCTGAAAAAAATAAAGATTTAAAGTTTAATGATTATGCGTTTCGTATTGGAATAGGATTTGAGAATGAAAAATTTAATTTACTCTTTGCATATGCATTACGTGAAAAGGGAAATTATTTAGCAGGTAAAAGAAATAAAGACGATTATCTTAAAACAGATTACATGCATGAGATACATGCTACAGATCATAAATTCAGGTTAACACCTTATGTGCCTTTTATTGCTCATATTTATCGACCTGGTAATGAAGTGCCAAATACATCTAATCGTAACCGCTCTTTTTTAGTAAAAGGAACTCTATTTCCACAACAAGCGCATCGTTTCTCCATTAATTATCGATACACCGATTTATTATTTGGCGACATTATGCCATTACGTTTAAGTTGGGCTCGTTATGAAGAAAATTTAGTTAATCAATGGCCTTTGGCAAATATTACACAACAAGCAGGCATATTAACCTATCAATATAAACCAGAAGATAAAAAAACAGATTTATTACTGCGTTTATGGGGCAATTTAACGACAGGAAATACTAATACTCGAGGAGGAGCACCTCGACAACCTAAGAATAGAGATATAACTAATGATTTTGATCGATATTTATTTATGAAATCAAAATCTGAAAGTGGTATGAGTTATGACACTGATACTCGTTTTTTAGATACAGCTTCTCTATATCAAGATAATAATCGTTATGGTGTTGATTTTTCATCGTTATTTAAATTATCACCTCAGTTTTCTATTTCTTTTTCCGGTCAATATCAATTGGAAAAATTAGATAGTCATGAGCTTGAACTTCCCATGGGTTTTGATTTCGTGACCGAGGGGCGAGCAGGGCAACGTCATGAAGTCAATTTAGCGTTAGCCACAGATTGGAAACCATTACCCTGGTTTGCGATGAATATTGGCGGTAAATATCATTACTATCATCTGACGGATACCTTTTTAAATAATAAACGGAAGAATAGGGTTAAAAATTACGAGAAAACAGCCCCTATCCGCGGTTATCTGATCTCTTATCGACGAGTATTAACGCCAGAAGAGTATTTACTCTATCGCGCGGTTAATAAAATTGATGTCGATACTTTACCTGACGAGTTAAAAAATTACCGAAATTCTGCTGAGCTGAGTAAAAAAATTAGAGACTTTCAACAAGCGGATTTAGTTTACCCTGAAGGTGGCGCTTTGCTAGAGGAAATCAAGGAGCAGATAGTTAGGCCATATCTTCAGAGAATACAGCATGATATGGAGCATGAAGATTTTCTTCGTAATAACCATGGAAAGATGCAAATAAAAAACGCTAAAGCTATCCCGATGAAAAGAGAGTTTAGCCTTTGGTTATTTGATGAAAATGGCGTGCTATCTAAGAGTAAGAATATTTTACTTAATGGTTTTCTTGATATGGAGGAAAAAGTCCCTCATCCAGTGACGGGGGAGTTAGTTTATCGCTTTGAAAAAGATGTTATTAATCCTCAGGCATTTTCTCTATCAGAAGATATTCAAGATCCCTACGCACTGGAGCCTAGCTATCAGCATGGCGCATTTTCCCCTTTAATCTCTGCCACCCTTTATGCCAACGATATGGTGCGTTTTTATGGCCGTTATACTGAGCAATTGCGTTTGCCTAACTTATTTGAAGATACCAGTGGTTTTTCAGGCTCTAAAGCTCGCTATTATGGTTTTAAGTTAAAGCCAGAGCGTGCCAAAAGCAGTGAGTTTGGTGTGGTTGTTGATTTTACGCATTGGTTGAATATAGAGCGCCATGCTGATATTAAAATTAATTACTTTAAAACGAACATTGAAAATGTATTTGATAGAGATGCTAATTGGCAAATTAGACAGTTAGAAAAACAAATATTAGAAGGTGTAGAGTTACAAGCCCGGTTTGATAATGGATTTATTTTCTTTGATACCGCATTAGTGTATAGCCATAAAAATAAAGTCTGTGATGAAAATGCTTTTTATGAGCTTGATGCATCAGGATTATCGGGTATTAAAAACTGTATGACAGGGGGATACCCTGGCGGATTTTTGCGCACCTCAATGCAGCCTAAATACTCAGTTAACCTACATTTAGGCACGCGCTGGCTAAATGATAAATTAGAATTAGGTAGTCGCTGGCTCTATTCATCAGAAGTTGAAAATAAAGATGAGAAATGGCTTAAAGAAAATTTACCTAATAGCTATTTTGGCATAAATAATAATCCGATGCGTTGGGCAAAAGTATTTACTATTGATGCTTATGCAACTTATCAATATAGCCCCAACTTATCTTTTGAAATAACAGGAAGTAATTTATTAAAGGAATATTACATTGATCCGCTGACCCGTTCTGGTATGCCGGCACCAGGAAGAAGTTTGCGATTAGGTGTAACAGCCCAATTTTAATACAAGGATAAAATAGGAGTTTTATTTATGTTGGCACTTTCTGTCAGACAGCCACTTAATATTTATTATTGGCTCATTGCGATATCATTAGTTTATATCAGTTTATTGAGTTGGGTACTTAATTCATGGTCTATGACAGAAAGTGCGCACCATATTGATCAGCAACAGCAAAATACATTATCGGTCTATCAGGTGATGTTTTCGCCACCTAAACAATCTACTACCATGATTGAACCGAGAATAAAGATCGAGTCACAACAACCACCTATTGCACTACCAAGAAGTGAGAACGGTGAATTTATTGAAGCGCCCAAACAACCCGCAAAAAAGCGTCAACAACAACCGGCCCCAATAACACCTAAAGCGATAAAACAGGTAAAAAAACAGCCAGTAGTAGACAAAACAGTACCTATAAAACTACCTGATTTAACAAATCACAACATAGTTCAAAGTACATCACAACCATCAGCAGAAAACTTAACACAGCATACCGCGAGTTCATTGGCAGGGAGCAGTCGTGCATTAAGTGAAAATGGTATTGGGCAGGGAGAGTCTGAAAATCACTATATCAGTTTATTGCGCCGAGAAATTGAGCGTCATAAGCGCTATCCTGCGCAAGCTCGTCGTATGCAAGATGAAGGGCTGGTTGTTGTGCGTTTTTCATTAACCGATGAAGGCTATATTTCATCCGTTGTACTTGAGCAGACCTCAGGGGTGGCATCTCTTGATAATGCTGCACTTGCCGCGGTAAAACGGGTAAAACCAATTGGCCCGAAACCTAATAACTTATCTGATCCTTTAACTATCTCGTTAAAATTTCAATTAAATTGAATAAAAAATACCTAAGTCAATATTACACTTAGGTATTTTATGGAAATAAAACATTAGAATAAAACAGTCATATCAGCCAACAAGGTATTAGGCTCAAAAAAATAGAGATGAAAATAGAGATTTTTTTGATCTTCTTGACTAAAAATACAAGATAAATCAATTTGATAAGTATAAAAATAACTTTTATTATCGGAAATAGGATGATTAAGTAATGGGGTTATTTTATAAATAATATTATCTTGATCTGTGGTGAGCTTAAATTCAGCAGAACCAATAATAGTGCCTTGGGTCGCATCGCCCGTTCTTGCCACTATAGCTAATGATTGTTCCTGCGTAATTGCACACTGTAATAACAAGGTGATTTTTTGTGATAAACCCACTTTGCCAATTGGCTCTTCTGATGGTAAGCAAAAATAAGCATCGTGATTTAACAAAATACAATTTTTCCCCACTAACATATCACTATAGCCATATTGAGCTTTGCTTAGTTGAGTCATAAATCCATGATTTAAATCGAGTTCATAGCTCTTTTTTGCTGTGGGTAAATGATTTTTAGTGTCAAGGGGTAAGGATGCATAACCATCATAAAAACGAAATATAGGTGCAGATTCGGTTAACCAAGCTCCTGAGTTAGCTTGACAGCTTTTTCCATTGTGACGACTTAAATAAAGATTTACGCCATTAAAGCAGTAGCCAGGAATATTAAGATACGATTTATTATCTCGATTACCTTGACCGATAGTAAAACTATTATTGTTAACATCATCAAGTACCATATATTTTAACCCTCCCCAAGGTGTGTCAGAAATATAGCGAACGGAGGGTAAAATTTGCGTTGGTGACAGATAGGCTTTCTGACTGTCTGGGGTAAAAAATGTGTCGTTTTTTATAACATCATGGCTATCTCCTGCCACGCCATTACAGCCTTCATATTGAAAACTATCTACCTCTTTTTCAGGTGTTAAGTAGTTCTGTTTTAAACGGATCACTGCATCAATATGAGAGTAGGATTCAATACTTTGTAGCATGGATGTTCTATGTAATATATCTTTTCCCATCTCAACGTAAGTCTTGTAATAACTGATTTTTGGATCATGGCTATAGTCATTTCCATAAAGCTCTAAGCTATTCCAACGAGCAAAGGGGGTTGTAAATTCAATTTCAAAACTACGTTTAACCCAAGTTTGATAGAAAGATAAACCAGAAGTATAGATACCCACTAAAAAAGTATTACATTTATTATAATCATCTTTAAAAACTTGGGAGGTCTGCTGATAAATGGCTTTATGAATATTGGCGTTAAATTTATCAATGCTGTTTCTTAATGTTTTTAGATTATTTTTGAAATAATCCTCTTCCAGAGCAAGTTTTTCTTTATTGGTTAATATATCGCAATGGGCGGCGACAAAAAGTGCGCAACAGTGGCAATAAAAGGGCAATCCTGCTGATTGTGCTAAATTTAATACTAATGGTTGTTGAGCAATAATTGTCGAAATCACATCATCAAAACGGTTAAGAACTTGTTCCCGTAAATCTCGTAATTGTTCTTCTGAATAATGCACATTGGGGTCAAGGTAACGAGCGAGAGAATCTGAAAATAATTGATAAACGTCGCTAATACCTTCTGTGGTGAGTTTAATGATTTTTATATTGTTATCAGTGATTTTAGCATCAATAATACGAGAGACATGGGCAATAATTTGCTCAGCTAAAGAGCTATCTTTCATATTTTTATTCATGAGGCCAAAAAGTGCGGAAGTAATTTTTGAAAGTACCCCCCCAACAACGGGTATTAGACCAATGATATGACCCACGACCACTTCACCCACCATAATAGGCGCATTAAGCGGATCTTGTTGATTAAATTCATCCACAACAGTGGGTAATATATTACTGTTGCGATTAATCATATCTAACATCCCATCCTTTAAGTCCTCATATTCAATGCAGGTTAAAGGTTGAGTGCAGGGGAGTGACGAAGGACTTATTGATATTTTTAACGGATTTAAATGCATAAAAGAGACTCCTTCTCTGACGTAGTATTATTTAATTCCATTTTTCTATTAATTGAGGTGTACCTGATAAGCCGTTATAAACAGTGATAGATAATTCTGTACCACGGATTTCTACGGCTAAATAATCTCCTTTAAATAGCGCACCACTATTATAAACTGGGACATCGCCGAAGATCTCACTGCCACCATAACGGTTATCTTGACCAACATAATGGGTATGCCCAACAAATACCGCCTTTACCCCGTAATGTTCTAGCATATATTTAAAGAAGGTCAGCTCTTCTTGAGATGATTTTTCTGGGAAGTGTTGGTTTCCATCATGGAAGTTTAATATGATGGTTTTATTGCTATTTCGCGCCTGAATTAAATCTTTTTCTAACCAATCAATAGAATCTGTGACATTAATAGTTGAAGCTGACCAGTGATCGAGCACCACATGATAAGTGGGATAATTTTGTAATTGCACAAAATGGATATCACCATATTCCCAAGAGTAAGCCTTACTACCTGAATATTCGCTACTATCGTATCTAAAATTACCTGAAGTCGCATAATTACGATACTCTTCAATACGGTAGTGCATATCAAAAACCATGCCTCTTGCACAGGCATTCATACTGTAATCGGCATTACTCGGCTCTGCACAGTCCCCCACATTGTTTTGATAGTCGTGATTACCAAGTCCAACATAGGTATTAAATCCTAAAGGTGAGGGAGCAAACAGTGCACGAAAACTTTCACGTTGGGAGCGACGGCCAAATTCTGTTAAGTCACCATTTATAATGCCAAAAGCAAAAGATTTTTCACGGTGTAATGCTTGAATACTGTCTCTAACGCTTTTTACGGTGGTTTCCCAACGGGATTGATCATTATTGGGGTCATTATTATCTAGATCTAGACGCCAAGGTTGTGGATCTGACATGACAATAATATTGTAATCAGTAGATTGTGTTGTTGTCATTGCGATACTCCTTGTTACATTTTTATGGGTTAGCCTCCTTTTTGACCTAAATAGCCATAAACTACAATTGCAAAGTTTATTAGTGGACTGTGCGAAACATTGGAGAAAGTAGTGAAAAAGAGAAAGCGGCGCTCTAGAAATAAAACCTATAGAGTTACCGCTTTTTCATGGTGAGGTAAATTGATTAAATGGCTTTCTTCTGTGATTTATTCGCGATCCACAGTCCGCTCATTTTCATCGAGTAACCAAATAAAATACCGAGAATGAGTGAAGGGATAGTTTGTGTTAAATGACCTTGTGCGGCAAAAATAGTACATGCGCCAATAAAAGTACCCGGAATATAAGCCAGTAATGTACTTTTAGCTTGCACACACATTACAAAGGCAATTACACCGGTGACGGCGTAGCCAAAAATCGCACTATCATTAAACAGTTGGCTACCATAAATAATCGCTAATGCCCAAATAACACCACTCATAATAGTCGCAATCGTCACGACTAAGCCTTTAAAACCTTCTTTAGGGTAGGCGAAATAAGCCGTGCAACCTAAAAAACCAGCCCAACTTAATAAGTCAAATTGGCTAGCAACAAATGCCCAAATGGCAGAAAGAATGCCTGTTGTCAGCGCAGTAAAATAAAGCGTTCTCACGATAGACTCTTAAAAGTAGTGGGGATATTTACCCTGTTAACTAAAGGTGAAGTTTAGCATTGTCATTAGTTGATTTACTATATTTAGATCATTAAACATCATCATTTAAATAACAATTTTTTTGCTATCTGAAATCTATTTATCTATTGAAAAATAAAAAGATAAAGTAAACGATTGCTTTATTAGATTTATCGTTAAATAAAAAATAACCAAGTATGTTGTTTGATATATATTATTAATAGGTTAATTAAAATCGAGTATATAAATAATATAAGAAATAAAAATAATTAATTTATGACACTCTTTTTGAAAAAAGCATTACCTAACTTTATATCGTATATATGCAATTTTTACCTGCTATAACCGGTAAAGTGATATTTACACGCTATAGCAGGTAAATGGCTAAATGTTAGCTAATCTAACAGCGCGTGCTTTCATTCCATCTAATATTGTATTGCTAATCTCAGAAGGGAAATCCTCGGGTAATTGCTGTTTTACGCGTTGTATGACATCGTCCATTTCTTGATAAAAATAACGAAGAATATCGCTCATTAATGAAGGATCGAAACCGACAGCTTCAGCTGTTTGGTAGAAATGACGAGGAAAAATTTGTTCTATTGCGTATTTTTTGCCTCGGCTTGCTTTTAATCCCATAGCAAGTTTTGCATCTCGTGGATTAAGTCCTCGTCCTCCGAAATTGGGATAGATGGACATAATGTCATAAAGGGGAGTGAGATGGAAACGTCCTTCTTGGTTGATAAAAACAGAAAAATTCTTTGCGTGTCCATCCGTTGCAGCCAAAAGCCAAAATAGCACTTGTGCCTTCATAAAATGAAAACGATCTTGATCGGCATTTGATGAACCAAGTAAATATTTCATAATATCGATAATGCCAGGCCCTCCTTCATTTTCATATTTTAGCGCAGAAGGTATATTTAAAATTTGGCAAAAATCTTCTTGAGGTAAACGTATTATCCACGATTTATCAGATGAATATTTTCTATCAAAACGTTCTACAGCAAGCGCTTTAACATTTTTTGTTTTAATAATAGAGCAGTGGGGGACGGGAAGATCAAATTCTTTGGCAATTAAGGTACAAAGATACTCATTTTCTACACTATTGGATAAATCCATTGTATAAGAATGACTTTCAATAACACCAATTGGCAGTTTAATAATATGGGTAGTTGGTGTGTTATTATGTGGCACACACCAATGATTATCTTTTAAAAGTAATGCCGTTTTTTCTTGTGCTCCAGCGATGGAAATTCTGAAATCAGTATATTCTTTAAGCATACCGAGTGGAGTATTGGATTTATATCCTAGTAGAATTTTTTCAAGCTCAGTATCATTGAGTTTTTGATATTCTATTTTTTTGATATCCGCAGGCGTACTGCCACTAGGAAGTAACCTTAATGCACCAACAGTATCTGCACCGATAGCCGCTAATAGGTCAAAGGGTTGATTTGAGTTCGCATTATAGCGACTCACAATACGATTTCTAATTTCAGTATTATCAGGTAACAGATTATCAAAGAAATTATAGACACAGTCTCCTTGATATTCTTGAAGCTGTAATGGCATCGAAAGAGAGATGGGACGACTTCCTGGTTGATTAACCCAATCTTCAGTATATTGGAATGAATGCGCACCTGAGCTTTTTTTAGTAAAGATGCCCACATAGTATTCATTCATATATACATCAAGACTCGCCATTTACCACTCCTCTTTCCATTCACTTTTGTGTGCTAAATTATTTTTAGCATCTTTAGGATGAATTTCCATCTCTAAATTTAGTGCGGAGAGCAGTTTGAAAAAGGTTTCTAGTTTGGTGGAATTAGGATTAAGTTCAAAATTGGACACGGTATCTTGTCGGATCCCTACTTTTTGGGCGACTTTACTTTGAGACAGTTTTTTTGTTAATCGGACATCTTTTAGATGCACACTGAGTTGATAGGCATTAATTATGATCATCATCTTCTACCGGTTATAGGCGTTAATATCTAATATACCGGTTATAGCGTGTAGATCAAGATTTAATGGTTATAGCGTGTAGAGTTATAATTACCTGCTATAACCGGTAAAGTAATATTTACACGCTATAGCAGGTAAAGTTTGGTCGTTACTTCCCAATACAGAAACTAGAGAAAATTCGCCCTAATAAATCATCCGATGTAAATTCACCAGTAATTTCGCTTAATGCTTGTTGAGCAAGTCTTAACTCTTCTGCTAATAGCTCACCTGACTTGGCATAAACCAATTGCTGATAGCCTTGTTGTAGGTGTTCAGCGGCTGTGTTTAATGCTTGTAAATGACGACGGCGCGCTAAGAAGCCCCCTTCAGTATTGCTGTTAAAGCCCATGGCTTCTTTAAGGTGTGAGCGTAGTAATTCAATGCCCATTCCATCACGGGCAGATAAACGGATCATCGGATAGTCACCTTGCGAGGTGATCTCGGCAGGTTCACCCGTTAAATCTGATTTGTTGCGAATAACGGTGACCGGCAGTGTGCTAGGTAAACGAGCCATAAACTCAGGCCAGATCTCTTCCGGTGTCGTCGCCTCGGTGGTGGTACTATCAACCATAAAGAGGACTCTATCTGCTTGCTCAATCTCTTGCCATGCACGCTCGATACCAATACGTTCTACTTCGTCACTGGCTTCACGTAAACCTGCTGTATCGATAATATGTAATGGCATACCATCAATATGGATATGTTCGCGTAATACATCTCGTGTCGTACCCGCTATATCGGTGACAATGGCCGCTTCTCTTCCCGCTAATGCATTTAATAAGCTTGATTTACCGGCATTAGGGCGCCCGGCAATGACGACTTTCATTCCTTCACGTAATAGGCTGCCTTGGCGCGCTTGCGCACGAACATCGTCTAATTGACTGATAACCGTATTGAGTTTGCCCTCAATCACCCCGTCAGAAAGAAAGTCTATCTCTTCATCAGGGAAATCAATAGCCGCTTCAACATAGATACGCAAATTGGTTAAGGACTCGACCATCTCATTAATATGAGAGGAGAAAGCACCTTGTAAAGAGTTAATCGCAGAGCGTGCCGCTTGCTCTGAACTGGCATCAATTAAATCGGCAATCGCTTCAGCTTGCGCTAAATCGAGTTTATCGTTTAAGAAGGCTCGCTCTGAGAACTCACCGGGCTTAGCAATACGTATACCGGGAATTTGTAGAATACGCTTTAAGAGTAAGTCGAGAATAATTGGGCCACCATGGCCTTGTAGTTCTAAAACATCTTCACCCGTAAAAGAGTTAGGATTAGGGAAGAAAAGGGCGATACCCTGATCAAGCACTGAGTTATCTTCATTGCGAAAAGGAAGATAGTCGGCATAACGTGGCTTAGGTACTTTGCCTAAAATAGTTTGTGCCACAACAGCCGCTTTAGGGCCAGAAACGCGTAGGATACCAACACCGCCTCTTCCAGGAGGTGTGGCCTGAGCGACGATAGTATCAGTGCTATGCATGGTGAACTCGCTTAATCAGAATAATCATTAATCGTATAAAAATAAAAAAACAGAAGGCGGCCTATTAGACCGCCTTCACTATTTTATGTCACTTTTCTTTGAATGTAACCAAAGAAGAGGTTTTTCCTGATGTGACCTTATTTTTTGTCTCTACTATGTAGCCCACGTTTTTCCAGACCGCGGTAGATTAACTGCTGCTGGATAATGGTTACTAGGTTACTGACGATATAGTACAGAACCAGACCTGATGGGAACCACAGGAAGAATACAGTAAATACAACCGGCATAAAGGTCATAATTTTTTGTTGCATCGGATCAGTGACTGCTGTTGGTGACAGTTTCTGAATGATGAACATCGTCACACCCATTAATAATGGCAGGATATAGTACGGATCTTGTGCTGATAAGTCTTGGATCCATAATATAAATGGTGCATGACGTAATTCAACCGAGCCCATTAACATATAGTATAAGGCAAGGAAGATTGGCATCTGGATAATCAGCGGTAAACAACCACCAAGAGGATTAACTTTCTCTTGTTTGTATAACGCCATCATTTCTTGGCTCATACGTTGTTTATCATCACCAATACGCTCACGAAGTGCCGCCAGTTTTGGTTGCAGTAAACGCATTTTCGCCATAGAGGTGTATTGCGCTTTCGTGAGTGGATACATAATACCACGAACGATAAAGGTGATCATGATGATGGAGAAACCCCAGTTACCGATAAAGCTGTGCAGGAATTTCAGCAGCTTAAACAGTGGCTGAGAGATAAACCATAACCAACCATAGTCAACAGATAGGTCTAAATGTGGTGCGATTGCAGACATTTCAGACTGGATCTCAGGCCCGACCCATAATGTTGAAGTGATATCCTGTGTGCTATTTGGTGCAACAGTAATAGGTGCTGATTTATAACCAATCAGTGCGATAGATTTATTATCTAAAGTGATAGAGTAGAAGTTGTTATTCTGACTATCTTTAGCTGGGATCCACGCGGTTGCGAAGTATTGTTGTAACATCGCAATCCAACCATTGTTGGTTGTGATAGAAAGGTTTTTATCTTCGATATCACCAAAGCTATATTTTTTATAGTTGGTTTCATCTGATGAATAAGCCGCACCACGATAGGTATGTAGCGCAAAGTTGCTACTTCCAGTATCACGGTGTTCTGGTAACTTAACAGATTGTTTTAACTGACCATAAAAGTTCATTGTCAGTGTTTTATCTGTTGGGTTCTCAACTTTGTATTCAATACCAATGTCATACTGACCTTTTTTCAGAATAAAGGTTTTGACGAATTTCACGCCTTCTTCATTCACAAAAGTCATAGGCACACGTAATTCATCTTGGTTTTCACCTAAGATAAATTCTTGTTGTGTGGCACTGTAGACAGGGCGAGATTTCTGATCTGGACCATCAGGGCCAATTAAGCCACTTTGAGCCTGATACAGGAATTGAGGTGTAGTTTCCAGTAAACGGAAAGGGGTTTTTGAATTAAGCTCGGCGGGATAGGCTAACAAATCAGCCTCATCGATAGTACCGCCCTGAGTATTGATACGAAGATCAAGTACGTCAGTTTTTACGGTAATCAATTTTGCCTGCTCATTGCTGTTACCAGTCACAGCAAGACTATCACTGCTTGGCATGTCCGCTTGTTGCGAGACCTGAGTAGTAGTGGTGGTGTTTTGTGATACTTTATCACCCTCCCACTGCTGCCAGATCAGGAAAGAAACGAACAGTAAAGCGATGAATAGAAGATTGCGTTGCGAATCCATCGTTAATTTTCTCTGTTATCGTCGTTTTTTCTAGGTGGGACAGGATCATCACCACCTTCGTGTAAAGGGTGGCATTTTAATATGCGTTTCACTGTTAACCAACTACCTTTTATCATTCCAAACCTGCGCAATGCCTCAATACCATAATGAGAGCACGTAGGATTGAAACGACAACGAGGCCCCAACAGAGGACTAATCCCCAGTTGATAGCCCCTAATCAGCAAGATCAGGATTTTTGAGCCAAGCGACAATGACGACGCCATAATTTACCCAACACTTCCGTCAATTGGTGGTTATCAAGTTCAGCTACCCCCTTCCTTACTAATACCACAAAATCCATAGCAGGTAATTGATGCTGATGTAAACGAAAGTATTCACGGGCTAATCGTTTAATCCGATTACGCTCATGAGCACGTTTAACGTTTTTCTTTGCGATAGTTAGACCGATGCGGGGATGCCCCAGCTCATTCTGGCGACCCAAAATTGTAACTTCTGGTGAACTCGCACGCTGTGGCTGCTGGAAAACAAAATTGAAATGCTTGGGAGTTAACAAACGTAACTCCCTTGGAAAAGCGAGCTTAACCACGGAATGGTTAGCTTTTATTATTTCGAAGAAACGGTCAGACGAGCGCGGCCTTTCGCACGACGGCGAGCCAGAACCTGACGACCATTTTTAGTGGCCATACGAGCGCGGAAGCCGTGGTTACGGTTGCGCTTCAGTACAGACGGTTGAAAAGTGCGTTTCATAGCGATTTCTACCTACTTTATATTATTACTGATTCAGCAAATGCGTTGACAGACAGGAGTGCAATAAATAAACAAACCAGTACTTCAATCGCAGCATCAATGATGGAAAGATGCGGGATTGTAATAAAATCACTCAAATGCGTCAATGAAGATGACGTTTTAAGTACCGATTTTTGTCGTCTTTTTTAGCAAACCCGATTATCAATCCTTACTTATGCGCAACGCTCGCTCTTATCGACACCCTAAAAAGGGAAGATAAAGGGCGAATTGTTGGTACAAGCACGCAGGGTGCAAGATTATACGGACTCAGGGTGAAAGCGCAAGGATCTTTGGTGGATCATCATGCAGATAATTGATCATCCTTTATAAGAAGAGCAGAAATTTACCTACAGAAAGTTATCCCCAATTGCTATTTATAGGGTGACTCAAGTACACTAGAACTCCCTTACCTATTTATTTCGGAGAATTATCACAAATAGGTAAGCCTGTGGATAAAAACCATAAAAACTGTGTAAAAGAAAGAGGATCTTCGTTTCATTTTGCGATATGATCCCCCGTCACGATCAGAACAACCAGTCTGCGATCGTGAAGCACGATGTAAAAATCGTGGTCATCAAAGTTGTTCCTTATTAAGAATTGAAGAGGAACGGTGTTGTGTACCTAAGTGTTTAATCACATTTTTCCTGTTTATTTTTTAGTCTTGTTTTTGAGGGGAGTCCGCCGTGTCACTTTCGCTTTGGCAGCATTGTCTTGCCCGATTGCAGGATGAGTTACCTGCCACTGAATTTAGTATGTGGATACGTCCCTTGCAGGCAGAACTAAGCGATAACACGCTGGCACTGTATGCACCTAATCGTTTTGTGTTAGATTGGGTAAGAGAAAAGTACATTAATAATATTAATGCGTTATTAGTCGACTTTTGTGGTTCTGATGTCCCTTCGTTGCGTTTTGAAGTGGGGAATAAACCTGTATCAGCACGTACCACCGAGAGTGTTCCCAAAACCGTGACACATCCCGCGGTTAATTCCACACCGACTAACAGCCAGCCTGTGCGTCCTAGCTGGGATAATCAACCGCAATCCCAGTTACCTGAACTTAATTATCGTTCTAATGTGAATCCTAAACATAAATTTGATAATTTCGTTGAAGGTAAATCGAACCAACTTGCTAGAGCTGCCGCAAGACAAGTTGCTGATAATCCTGGAGGAGCTTATAACCCACTGTTTTTATATGGGGGAACGGGTCTGGGTAAAACGCATCTATTGCATGCGGTGGGCAACAGTATTATGGAACGTAAAGCCAATGCTAAAGTTGTTTATATGCATTCGGAACGTTTCGTGCAAGATATGGTAAAGGCGTTACAAAATAATGCTATTGAAGATTTTAAACGCTACTATCGCTCTGTAGATGCGCTATTAATTGATGATATTCAATTTTTTGCCAATAAAGAGCGTTCACAAGAAGAGTTTTTTCATACCTTTAACGCTTTGTTAGAGGGAAATCAGCAAATTATTTTAACCTCAGACCGTTATCCTAAAGAGATTAACGGGGTAGAGGATCGATTAAAATCGCGCTTTGGTTGGGGATTGACCGTAGCCATTGAACCACCAGAATTAGAAACGCGTGTGGCGATTTTGATGAAAAAAGCGGACGAAAATCAAATCCAGTTACCTGATGAAGTGGCGTTTTTTATTGCTAAACGACTCCGCTCTAACGTCCGTGAACTAGAAGGTGCATTAAACCGAGTAATAGCTAACGCAAATTTTACCGGTCGAGCTATTACCATCGACTTTGTGCGTGAAGCATTACGTGATTTACTCGCATTACAAGAGAAACTCGTTACTATCGATAATATTCAGAAAACTGTAGCAGAATATTATAAAATTAAGGTAGCGGATTTGTTGTCGAAGCGACGATCCCGATCGGTTGCCCGTCCGAGGCAAATGGCAATGGCGCTGGCAAAGGAATTAACAAACCACAGCTTGCCTGAAATCGGGGATGCCTTTGGTGGTCGTGACCATACTACGGTACTGCATGCTTGCCGAAAAATAGAGCAACTGCGTGAAGAAAGTCACGATATCAAAGAAGATTTTTCTAACTTAATCAGAACATTATCATCCTAGCGCTATGAAATTTATCATTGAACGAGAACAGCTGCTAAAGCCGCTGCAACAAGTCAGCGGCCCTTTAGGCGGTCGCCCAACTTTACCTATTTTAGGCAACCTGTTGCTTAAGGTGACGGAGAATACCTTATCGCTAACAGGTACAGACCTTGAGATGGAGATGATGGCAAGAGTGAGTCTTAGCCAATCTCATGAAATCGGTGCAACGACTGTTCCTGCGCGTAAGTTTTTTGATATTTGGCGCGGATTACCTGAGGGAGCAGAAATCAGCGTAGAATTAGACGGTGATCGCTTACTCGTTCGTTCAGGAAGAAGTCGTTTTTCTTTATCGACACTCCCTGCATCTGATTTCCCGAATTTAGACGATTGGCAAAGTGAGGTTGAATTTACTTTGCCACAAGCCACTCTAAAACGTTTGATTGAATCCACACAGTTTTCAATGGCGCATCAAGATGTGCGTTACTACCTCAACGGTATGTTATTTGAAACGGAAAACACGGAATTGCGCACGGTTGCTACTGATGGTCACCGTTTAGCGGTCTGTGCCATGGATATTGGACAATCTTTACCCGGACATTCTGTTATTGTGCCACGTAAAGGTGTTATTGAACTGATGCGTTTACTTGATGGCAGTGGTGAGAGTTTATTACAGTTACAAATTGGCAGTAATAATTTACGCGCTCATGTAGGCGACTTTATTTTTACCTCGAAACTGGTTGATGGTCGTTTCCCTGACTATCGCCGCGTATTACCGAAAAATCCGACTAAAACAGTTATCGCAGGTTGTGATATCCTCAAACAAGCGTTCTCTCGTGCGGCGATTTTATCGAATGAAAAATTCCGTGGGGTGCGTATTAACCTCACTAATGGACAATTAAAAATTACCGCTAACAACCCTGAACAAGAAGAAGCAGAAGAAATTGTCGATGTTCAGTATCAGGGGGAAGAGATGGAGATCGGTTTTAATGTGAGCTACCTTCTTGATGTGTTAAACACACTCAAGTGTGAAGAGGTAAAATTATTACTAACTGATGCTGTTTCAAGTGTACAGGTTGAGAATGTGGCAAGTGCAGCCGCAGCTTATGTTGTTATGCCGATGCGCTTGTAATCACGATTAATATGATTTTATCCCGTTTATTGATCCGCCATTTTAGAAATATTGAACAGGCTGATTTGCCATTAGCGGATGGTTTTAATTTTCTTGTAGGATCAAACGGGAGTGGGAAAACCAGTATACTTGAAGCGATTTACACATTAGGCCATGGACGAGCATTTCGTAGTGCCCAAGCGAATCGAGTGATCCAGCATGATGAAAATGCGTTTATTTTACATGGGCGTTTAAGTGGCCTTGATGAAGAAAGTCGCGGTTACTCAATTGGTTTAAGTAAAGATCGCGAGGGTAACAGTACGGTACGTATTGATGGTAGCGATGGGCATAAAATTGCAGAGTTAGCGAAGTTATTACCGATGCAATTAATCACCCCTGAGGGGTTCACATTACTTAATGGTGGGCCTAAATATCGTCGTGCTTTTATCGATTGGGGTTGTTTTCATAATGAGCCTCGATTTTTTGCTGCATGGTCAGATTTAAAACGCGTCTTAAAACAGCGTAATGCAGCACTCAGGCAAGCGTCGTCTTATCGACAACTCTTACCTTGGGATAAAGAGCTTATCTTACTGACAGAACAGATAAGCCAATGGCGAGCTGAATATACAGAAGATATCGCCAAAGATATTGAAGAAACGTGCCAATTATTTCTCCCTGAATTTACCTTGAAAGTCAGTTTTCAACGAGGATGGGATAAAGAAACCGATTATGCACAGTTGCTAGAACGTCAATTTGAACGTGACAAAGTGTTATCATATACCTCGTTAGGTGCTCATAAAGCGGATTTACGTATTCGTGCTAACGGCACTCCGGTAGAAGATATGTTGTCACGGGGTCAGCTTAAGTTGTTAATGTGTGCATTAAGGCTGGCACAAGGTGAATATTTCACTCGTAAGAATGGGCAAAGATGCCTGTATCTGCTCGATGATTTTGCTTCTGAATTAGACGCAAATCGGCGCCAGTTGTTAGCCGAGCGTTTAAAGTCTACGCAAGCTCAAGTGTTTGTCAGTGCAATCACTTCTGGGCAAGTTAAAGATATGCTAGATGTAAATAGCAGGCTATTTAGCGTAGAACATGGCAAAATAGAGGTTAAACCATAGGAATAAAGCGAGAAACGTTGATGTCGAATACATATGACTCCTCAAGTATCAAAGTATTAAAAGGGCTGGATGCGGTGCGTAAGCGCCCGGGGATGTATATCGGGGATACAGATGATGGAACCGGTCTGCATCACATGGTCTTCGAGGTGGTCGACAACGCTATCGACGAAGCCCTCGCGGGTTACTGTGATGAGATTATTGTCACTATCCATTCAGATAACTCAGTCTCTGTTCGCGATGATGGCCGTGGTATTCCAACGGGTATTCATGAAGAAGAGGGCGTTTCTGCAGCAGAAGTGATTATGACGGTTCTGCATGCGGGTGGTAAATTCGATGATAACTCCTATAAAGTCTCTGGTGGGCTGCATGGTGTAGGGGTTTCCGTTGTTAATGCGTTGTCTGAAAAACTTGAACTGACTATCCATCGTGATGGTAAAATTCATCAACAAATTTACCGTTCAGGTGTACCTGACGATCGCTTAAAAGTGATTGGTGAAACAGATAAGTCAGGAACCTTTGTTCGTTTCTGGCCAAGTCTTGATACCTTTAAAGGTGAGACTGAATTCCAATATGATATTTTAGCGAAACGTCTGCGTGAGCTCTCCTTCTTAAACTCAGGAGTCTCTATTCGTTTAATTGATAAACGTGATAACCGCGAAGATCATTTCCACTATGAAGGTGGTATCAAAGCATTCGTTGAATACTTAAGCCGTAATAAAACGCCTATTCACCAAAATGTATTCTATTTTTCTACAGAGAAAGATGGCATTGGTGTTGAAGTGGCGATGCTGTGGAATGATGGTTTCCAAGAAAACGTTTATTGCTTTACCAATAATATTCCACAACGTGATGGTGGTACTCACTTAGTTGGTTTCCGTACCGCGATGACTCGTACGCTAAACAACTATATGGATAAAGAAGGCTTTAATAAGAAATCGAAAATCAGTGCAACGGGTGATGATGCTCGAGAAGGCCTGATTGCGGTTATTTCTGTTAAAGTACCTGATCCGAAATTCTCATCACAAACGAAAGATAAACTGGTTTCTTCTGAAGTTAAAACAGCGGTAGAAACGCTGATGAATGAGAAGCTGGTGGAATATCTATTAGAAAATCCGACTGACGCAAAAATTGTTGTCGGTAAAATTATTGATGCCGCTCGTGCCCGTGAAGCTGCGCGTAAAGCACGTGAGATGACGCGTCGTAAAGGCGCACTCGATTTAGGCGGTTTACCGGGTAAATTGGCGGACTGCTCTGAGCGTGATCCTGCTTTTTCTGAACTCTACTTAGTGGAAGGGGACTCTGCGGGTGGCTCGGCAAAACAAGGGCGTAACCGTAAAACGCAAGCGATTTTACCGTTAAAAGGTAAGATCTTAAACGTTGAGAAAGCGCGTTTTGATAAGATGCTGGCATCTCAAGAAGTGGCAACGCTTATCACGGCATTAGGTTGTGGTATTGGCCGTGATGAATATAACCCAGATAAACTGCGTTATCACAGCATTATTATCATGACGGATGCGGACGTCGATGGTTCTCACATTCGTACATTATTACTGACGTTCTTCTATCGCCAAATGCCAGAAATTATCGAACGTGGTCATATCTTTATTGCTCAGCCACCTCTCTATAAAGTGAAAAAAGGGAAACAAGAGCAATACATTAAAGATGATGATGCGATGGATGAATATCTGATGTCTATTGCGCTTGATGGTGCAGCGCTTTACGTCAGTGAACATGCCCCTGCTATGCATGGTGCACAATTAGAAAAACTGGTTGTTGACTACCATGCTGCGCATAAAATTATTCGTCGTATGGAGCGTCTCTATCCACTGAGTATGTTAAATAGCTTGGTCTATCACTCAACGCTGACAGAAGATGATCTCTCTGATAAAGCGAAAGTGGAAGAGTGGATGAGTGGCTTGGTGAACCGTTTAAATAACGCGGAAGAGCAAAGCAGTACTTACAGCTATACCATCACACAAAACGAAGAAAATCGTTTATTTGAGCCAGTATTACGCATTCGTACTTACGGTATCGATACAGACTATAAATTGGATTACGATTTTATTCATAGTAGTGAATATCAACGTATTACTAATTTGGGTGATATTATTGGTAACCTGATTGAAGAAGGGGCCTATATTGAGCGTGGAGAACGTCGTCAGGCGATTTCAAGCTTTGAAGAAGCCCTGGAATGGTTAACCAAAGAATCACGTCGTGGTCTTGCTGTACAGCGTTATAAAGGTCTTGGTGAAATGAACCCAGAACAATTATGGGAAACCACCATGAACCCAGATACACGTCGTATGATGCAAGTCACTGTGAAAGATGCGATTGCGACCGATGAGTTATTCACAACCTTAATGGGTGATGCTGTTGAACCTCGTCGTGCTTTTATCGAAGAAAATGCACTAAAAGCAGAAAATATCGATATCTAATAACGTTTTCTTGAGTCAAACAAAACCCGCTAATTCAATAGGTTAGCGGGTTTTTATATTTATAATATTCGTTGTGTTTTAAGCTAAAATCTTCAGCATACGACGAAGTGGCTCTGCGGCACCCCATAACAACTGATCACCCACTGTAAAGGCAGAAATAAATTCAGGTCCCATATTCAGTTTACGAATACGTCCTACAGGGGTACTTAATGTGCCCGTTACGGCTGCTGGGGTTAATTCGCGCATTGTTAATTCACGATCGTTCGGCACTACTTTTACCCAATCATTATGTTGGGCAAGCAATTGCTCAATTTCGTTAACCGGTAAATCTTTTTTCAGTTTTAAGGTGAATGCTTGGCTATGACAACGTAATGCACCTATACGAACACAAAGACCATCCACAGGAATGATATTTGAACCGGTGTTTAAGATCTTGTTGGTTTCAGCTTGGCCTTTCCACTCTTCACGGCTTTGGCCATTTTCCAATTGTTTATCAATCCAAGGAATTAAGCTACCTGCCAGTGGAACACCAAATTGCTCTGTCGGCATAGTACCACTGCGAGTAAAGTTAGTGACTTTGCGTTCAATATCTAAAATTGCCGAAGCTGGATTTTCTAGCTCTTTAACCACTTGGTTATGTAATGCACCCATTTGTGACAATAATTCACGCATATGACGCGCACCGGCGCCGGATGCGGCTTGGTAAGTGGAGACACTAGCCCACTCAACTAAATCGTTAGCAAAAAGTCCGCCCAAAGACATCAACATTAAGCTTACGGTGCAATTCCCCCCCACAAAGGTTTTAATACCTTTATTGAGGCTATCTTGGATATGTTGACCATTAACGGGATCAAGAATAATCACCGCATCATCATTCATGCGTAGTGCAGATGCTGCATCAATCCAATAACCTTGCCAACCCGCTTGACGTAATTTGGGATAAATATCATGGGTGTAATCACCCCCTTGGCAACTGATAATGATATCGAGTGAGCCGAGCGTATCAATATCATAAGCATCTTGCAGTGTACTACGATGATTGCCATAAGCAGGTGCTGCTTCACCTAATTGAGAAGTGGTGAAGAAAACAGGGTTTATCCCATCAAAATCACGTTCTTCAACCATTCTTTGCATTAAAACGGAGCCGACCATACCACGCCAGCCCACAAAACCAACATTTTTCATTGTAATTACCCTGTCTTTGTCTGTAGGAATAGTGAGAGACTTCACACTAACCTGACAAAATATAGAGAGAGGTGCAAGTGAATTTATTGATTATTTACCAAAGAATTAGAAGTGTTTCTAATAGTCTGCATAGAGTTAACAAAAGGAAACCACAGAACGAACAAATATCACGAATTTGTTAAAAATAATGCGCCATTAATTAAGTGAACATTAAGCATAAATCATTTATAAAAAAGATTAAGATGATTCCGTTATGACTTATTTCATTTTTTTGATAAATAAATTTATATTCTTGTCTAATAAACAATGATAAAAATAGAAAAATGTAAAATAGTGTAATATATAAGAAAAACGTATTTACTTAGAGATAGCTCCAAGCTTTATACTGAAATCCGTCATTAGTGAGATGACATAAATTCATAAATAAAAAATAACGATGAATGTACTTCATTTTATCTGATTTTTATTTTATCTAGATAAAAGCTTTAGGGGGCGCAAGATGGATTTATCAACCTACTTTCCATTATCAACCTATTATTCATATTTAAAGCGGTTTGTACTGTCTCCTACTACAATGGGAACTATTGCGCCTTCATCACGTTGGTTATGTTATGAAATGCTCAATAAATTAAATTGGCAACAAGATATCCAAATCGCCGAATTAGGTGCGGGTACTGGGGTGATTACGCAACAGATCTTAAAACGTATGTCATCAAACTCGGTATTAGATGTTTTTGAGATAGAGCCAGCATTCGCTAATGAGCTGAATAAGATTAATGATCCCCGTTTAACCATCTATACAGCGTCGGCTGAAAAGTTAGATAGTCATTATAATATGATTATTTCTGGGTTGCCTTTCTTGTCTATTAACAGAAGGTTAGGGTTAAAAATCTTAAAGCGAGTACATAGCGAATTATTAAAAACCCAAGGTTGTTTTGTGTTGTTTCAATATACCACTCGATATGAAAAAACATTATCTCGTTATTTTCATTTAGAGAAAAAACGTGTGATGTTAAATGTACCGCCTGCTTGGGTTTATTATTGCACCCCAAAAATAGTGTAATAACATTACATCTTAAATTGTCATTATTGTGACTCTCTATTTTTACGCAAATATTGTGTATCAATAAAAGTATGTATCTTATTTTTTAATTTAAATAGTAAGATAAAAAAGACGAAAAAATGTATCTATAGTCTGATAAATATCGAAATATCATGCCGCAATGTCATGTAAAGTCGCCTAAGTCATGATTTTGAAAAACTCACCTATCATAATTGGGTGTATAATCGTTGATGTTTTTTGAGATTAACAGATAAATAGCAATTTAGGGACTTAAAATGGCAATCGACCTTGGTCATCTGGTGACAGAAAGTCGCAATCATCACAGTGAACATATTGATACACTTTCAACACTTGAAATGCTAAAAGTCATTAATAATGAAGATAAAAAAGTGCCTTTTGCGGTTGAAGCCACATTACCCCATATTGCACGGCTGGTGGATAAGGTCGTAACAGCATTTTCTCAAGGTGGTCGATTAATTTATTGCGGTGCAGGTACTTCTGGTCGTTTGGGAATTTTAGATGCCAGTGAATGTCCTCCAACCTATGGAACCCCCCATGATATGGTGATTGGCTTAATTGCCGGGGGACACAAAGCCATTTTACAAGCGGTTGAAAATGCAGAAGATAATGTCCAATTGGGGGCGGAAGATTTACGCCAGCTTAATTTTAATGCCAAGGATGTGCTAGTTGGGATTGCAGCAAGTGGTCGAACGCCTTATGTGATTGGCGCATTAGAATATGCACGCTCACTAGGTGCGGTGACAGGGGCAATTAGCTGTAATCCTGATAGTCCCATAGCGCAACGTGCCGATATTGCTATTACGCCGATTGTGGGGCCTGAAGTGGTAACTGGCTCATCACGTATGAAAGCAGGCACGGCACAAAAACTGATATTAAATATGATAACCACAGGTGCCATGATAAAGATGGGTAAAGTGTTTGGTAATTTAATGGTGGATGTTGAAGCCACTAATGCCAAATTAATTGAGCGCCAAATTCGTATTGTGATGCAAGCAACAGAGTGTGATCGAGCTACTGCTGAACACGCACTATCACAATGCCAACGTCATTGTAAAACAGCGATTTTGATGATTTTAGCCGGCGTAAATGCACAACAAGCAACACAGTTGTTGGCGCAAAATAAAGGGTTTATTAGACAAGCTCTAGCTAAATGATAGTGTTACAGATTTGCTTTTAAACGGAATGATAAATGCTATCTTCGCATTGGTGAGTGATCCGTCGCAATGTTAATCAGCGAAAATTCAATATGTTACTACCTTGTCATATTTGGTATGAAATATTGAAAGGATCCTTTATTTTATGTCCATGTTTATAGAAATAAGCGCAATATGAATACTCTGGTATCCAAAAAATAATAGGCCTGAGTGTCGTGAAGTAACCCTATCAATTGTTACCTATAAAGTAACTTTGTGTAGATCTCTGGCCGCTGTATTTCTCCGTTTAGTAAAAAGAATGGTTCAGTAATCAATTTGCATTTCACACTTTATGCGCATAAAAGTGCGATGGCGTTCTAGTCGAGTCGAAAGCAGTCCCTCAATAATTCTCTTTCTTCTTTGCAGATACCCGCTTGTTGGGCAAGGCTTTCCCATTGTGAAATTGCTTTGAACAATCTTTGGTATATGGACTTCGCTTTACTTTTGGTAACGTGAAAATACTCTGCGACGTCAAATGCCAAGTCGGTAGAAAGCGCATTGCTGACGTCATCAATATTAAGGTGTAGACCATAGGCGTATAACATAGGGTTAATATCGTAGGCGGGAGATAGTCGCCAACCAGTAGGCTCTAGAATGAATCCGTGATTTCTAAGATGATCATCACAATTAGATACCATGATATTAAACAGTATTCTAGTCCAAAGTTGTTCAAGATCTGACTGAGTATTCGAGCCGTTTTGGATCAGAAACTCAGCCAGCTCTAAGTAACTTGCGCCATTATCCTGACCATCAAAGTACTCTAGTTGAGTCATCGCTGAACTGAAGTGTAGTCGCTTTCCTGTTTTGGTACGGTCGAATCTTTTTGTTAAAAAAATATGATGTTTGCCAATAGCCTCAGCTTTTGATTCAGCCATTTCGATCCCAGATTCAATAGCCATTTGATAAACAATGAACTCCCATAAGCCAATATCGTAATCATCGTGACGGCTAGGGAACTTAGCTAACCACAAACTATCGTCGTGATTTCTTATTGATGCCTTTGGTCTGGCTCCGCCTAGTGATGATCCCGGTGAGATCAACATATTGAGCCACTTCAGATAATCTGGATTATCTAAATCCGGAGTTTATTCGATTTTATTGGCGGCATGTTGTAGCTCGGGTAAACTGGTTATTGTGGGTGCTGCAAGCTCATGGTTATCATCTAAAAATGGACCATTTGGAGATGTACGAAAGCGCAGTGCTCCCATGCGAAATGAATCGTGAACGCCTAGTAAGTAATCCGTCTCATATAGGCTTTTCGCTCGCCGTTTTTCTTGCCTAGCCACCACCGCTTCTCTGCGTTGCATTAATAGTCGACCCCAACGATCAGGGCATGAGTCGAGAAATATTTTGAAATTCTTATCGTCCTGCGCATGTTGCTCGCCAACGAATAGTTTTAAAGAAGGGTCAATCTGGCGGACATAATCGGAGGTTAACCATGTCTTGTCATAACTAAAGCTGAAATGTTCTTTGCCTCTAATTTCTGATGATCGTAATGTACCAACTAATACAGGGTCAGTTGATTCAGTCCAATCAGCATAAACGTAGATTTCCATAATGCGATACCCTTATTTTTTTTTCAGCAATTGGATGTCTTGCAGCTTTCTTCCCAATTCGTCATCAAAGGCAACTTTGGTTAAGTCTTCTAAGAGGCCTAAGGAGGCTAATACGTTGACATAGTGACCAAGCGAAACGGAAGGATCGCCTTTTAGGATTTTTCGTAGCGTTGGTTTAGACAATCCTGTTCGATTATGCATCATTTCTTGGGTAATACCACGTCGCTTCATTGCTAGAGTTAAGTTTTCGCCCAAAATGCTTAACACCTTTTTATGTTTTGGAAAAACGACAGCAGTGCGCTTTGTTGTTGATTCGATGGTATTCATAGTGAAACTATATTTTCTTAAATCTTCAGTTAGTGAAAGTATAGCTTCACTTTTGGCTTTGAGTAAAGTGACTGTTCGATATTCTCAAACAGATTAAAGTGAAATAATGCTTTCATTTTTAATCGAATAAGGAAATTATAGTTTCACTTTTACCCAGTTGCGTCGTAAAATTAAGTTACTTCAGAAATCAGTGCTGGAGAGGCTTTTTTGCTGAATGTGTACATTGTAAAAATTAAGTTTTCAGTGGACTGGGATTGGGAGGTATTGAGAGGTAAAGTTGTTAGCTGTCCTTAATGCGGTAAAACTAATTATAGCTATCTCATTTTAGGGGAAGTGGGCTGTGCCACCTTGTCATATTTGGTATGAAATATTGAAAGGAGCCTTTATTTTGCTAATGAAAACTATTTTAGTTAGTTTTCTCTACCAAGTTTTGTAGATGTTTTGCTAACTGGTCGACGGTTTTCTCACCTGTAGCTGCTTCTACTGTTAAGTTTTCCAGCATATTGCCAGTATCGCGGATCCTGATGCCATTACGATAGAGAAATGTCATGGTCACAAAAAATGCGGTACGTTTATTACCGTCATTAAATATGTGCCCTCGAGCGATAGCGACCCAATAAGTTGCTGCCAGTTCAAACACATCTGTAATGCCTTCATAATGTTTACGGTTTTGCACCCGGTAAATAAGAGCTTCCGCTCTGCCAGGATCGGGCATACCGGCCACACCTGGGAAACGTTGTAATATACGATCATGGAAAGCGATAACTTCCTGTGCGCTAACCCATATCATCGATTTGTCAGTGCCTCTACGGTATGTCCATGACGTTGCATCATCATATCAAACTCTGCATCTAGCTTAGCATTCTGGTATGACTCAAATTCAGTTTTACTGATAACAACCGCTGAACAACCGTCTCTGCGGGTGATTTCAACAGGTTCACCGTGGGTCGCAATATCTAATACTTCTGAAATATTAGCTCGGGCTTGTGTCGAGGTATATGTACGCATAATATTTCTCCTATAATGTACATCTTAAGTGTACATTTTAAATAATAAATATGCAATTGTACTCAGTGATCAGAGATAACTATTTGTTGATGTAGTTTATATTGGGTGAGGGATTACAGCGCTAAGGTATAACCAAACAAGCTTTTTAAACTCGTCCAAATTCTCTTGCGCTTTTATTTAGTGATATCAAAATATGACTTAAGTAACTTAAAAAGCCAGCATTTACACTGGCTTACTGCGTTGGGTGATGTCGTGAGACTGAATAAATATAAGCGATAATTTACTCAATATTCTGGATCTGCTCACGCATCTGTTCAATTAATACTTTTAATTCAATAGCGGAATTGGTGACATCCGTATTAATTGATTTGGATGCTAGTGTATTGGATTCACGATTAAACTCCTGCATCATAAAATCAAGGCGACGACCGACAGCCTCTTTTTTACTGAGAATTTTGCGTGTTTCTTTAACGTGGGCATCTAATCTATCAAGCTCTTCAGCGACATCTAAGCGTTGCGCTAACATCACTAATTCTTGCTCTAAACGATTATTATCAACTTGAACTTGTGCTTCTTCTAATTTGCTGGTTAAGCGCTCACGTTGCCATTGGAGAATTTCTGGCATCTGTGCTCTTACTTTTACGACCTCAGCACTTACGGCATCTAAACGTTGCTCAATCAGCGTTTTGAGTGCTTGGCCTTCAGCTTCTCGACTTGCAATAAAGGCATCGATAGCTACATCAAGCTCTGCTAATAGTTCGCTACCAATGGCATCTAAATCTTGCTCTTGGGCTGAGATAACCCCAGGCCAACGTAAAATATCAAATGGGCTGATAGTACCTTCATGGCTTTGGCTTTTTACCCAGTTAGCAGAAACAATCAGTTGCCTTGCTAAATTTTCATCCAAAGTCAGTTCACCTTGTGAGTGAGCATTGAGTTCAAAACGCAAGTTACATTCTATTTTACCGCGTGTTAAGCGATTACGTAGACGTTCACGAATAACAGGCTCTAAACTACGTAATTGCTCAGGTAAACGGATATATGTTTCAAGGTAACGTTGATTAACGGAACGCAGTTCCCATGCGGCGCTACCCCACTCTTTTTTGATATCTCGACGAGCGAAAGCGGTCATACTACGGATCATAATAGGGTCTCAATATTGTAAATGATGTAACGATTATAACCCTAGGTATCAACACAAGGATAGGCATAAGCCGTTTTAGGTCGTATAATGCGCCCCCAATATGTCAGAGAAAGCGGAGATAACACCATGCGTCCAGCAGACAGACAAGCAGACCAAGTACGTCCGATTACCATTACTCGTCACTATACAAAACATGCTGAAGGTTCTGTATTAGTTGAATTTGGTGATACCAAAGTCTTGTGTAATGCCACTGTAGAAGAGGGTGTACCTCGTTTTCTTAAAGGACAAGGGCAAGGCTGGGTGACTGCAGAATATGGCATGCTTCCTCGCGCCACTAACAGTCGTAATGCTCGTGAAGCCGCTCGCGGTAAACAAACTGGCCGCACAATGGAAATCCAACGTTTAATCGCTCGCTCACTACGCGCCGCTGTGGATTTAAAGGCCTTGGGTGAATTTACTATCACGGTTGATTGTGATGTTATTCAAGCCGATGGGGGTACTCGCACCGCCTCTATTTCTGGTGCTTGTGTCGCGTTAGTGGATGCTTTAAATAAAATGGTTGCAGAAGGTAAGCTGAAAAAGAGCCCTCTTAAATCAATGGTAGCTGCTGTTTCTGTGGGTATCGTTGATGGTCAACCATTATGCGATTTGGAATATGTTGAAGATTCCGCAGCCGAAACGGATATGAATGTGGTGATGATCGATGATGGCCGTATGATTGAAGTACAGGGTACGGCAGAAGGTGCACCATTTAGTCATGAAGAGTTACTTGCTTTACTCGCCCTTGCGAAAGGGGGATTGGAAAAGATATTTGAAGCGCAAAAAGAGGCGCTGAAGCAATAAATTCTATTTTTTAAGGCGACTGAAAAGTCGCTTTTTTTATGTCTAAAATCTGTCATTAAGCAATCTTAATAGGAGAAAAAAATGAAAGCCTACCAGCGCCACTTTATCGAACTTGCATTAGCAAAAAATGTATTAAAATTTGGTGAGTTTACGCTGAAATCAGGTCGTGTTAGTCCTTATTTTTTTAATGCAGGTTTATTTAATACTGGGCGTGACTTGGCTTTATTGGGACAGTTTTATGCACAAACATTAATAGATAATCATGTGCCTTGTGATGTGCTGTTTGGACCGGCTTATAAAGGTATTCCCATCGCGACAACGACCGCAGTGGCCTTAGTTGAACATCATGATATGGATGTTCCTTACTGCTTTAATCGTAAAGAAGCTAAAGATCATGGTGAAGGGGGGACATTAGTCGGCAGTCCATTAACAGGGAATGTGGTGATTGTTGATGATGTTATTACCGCTGGAACTGCTATTCGTGAATCGATGGAAATAATCAAACAACATGATGCGACGCTGTCAGGGGTATTGCTTAGTTTAGATAGACAAGAAAAAGGGCATGGTTCGCTTTCTGCAATACAAGAATTAGAGCGCGATTATCAATGCCAAGTTTATTCAATTATTACTTTGGATGATTTAATTAGCTACTTAACTGAAAGTGAGACATTATCGGCACATTTGCCAGCAGTAAAAGCCTATCGTGAACGTTATGGCATTAATTAAAAAAGCAAAAATACAATAAAATCGCTCAATAGCTGTAAAAAAAAGCCCTCGCCCAATAATGGGCGGGGTGAGTAGTACAATGAATTTTCTGCGATAATTATCACAGATATTGAAAGATAAAAAGGACTTTTACAGTAGGGACAAGGCGCGTTGCCACTGTCACAGATTGGGGATCGCTTAGTGCCATTCCCAGTAAATCTATTTAGATACTCTGATATCAATAGAGCGCATGTTAACACAAATAAGAAAAAAACGGCATATATGTCATTTTCAAATTATTGAGTTAAGTCACGAGTCCACTCTTTCATTGTTACTTGCTCACTGTAATTGTGCCTGAATTAATGGCCAACGTGCTTCAAATTCCTGTGTAGGATGATAACGAAATTCAGTACGTACAAAACGTGCTAGCATACCTTCACAAAACGCAAGCAGTTGTGAAGCGAGTAGTGCTTCATCATGTAAAAAGGCACTTCCTTCGCGAATTTTACGCTCTTTAATCACTTGGCGAAGTTGTACTTCAATTCGCTCATACAATTGGTTAATGCGCCCTTGTAATCTATCTTGCTCAAACATTAATGCGTGTCCGGTAAGAATGCGAGATAGCCCAGGGTTTTTCTCTGCAAAGCCAAGGATCAAGATAAGAATAAGGCGAATGCGTGCGATAGTTTCTTTCTCATCTTTTAAAATCAGGTTGATACGCGAAACTAAGCTATCTTCGATAAACTCAATTAGGCTATCAAACATCTTTGTTTTACTGGGGAAATGTCGATAAAGTGCTGCTTCAGATACCCCAACGGTAGCCGCTAATTTGGCTGTAGTAATACGTTGACTACCATCACTAGACTCCAACATTTGAGCGAGCGATTGTAGTATTTCATCCCGTCTATTTCTGCGTTTCTTTTTGGTTTCTTTTTCTTCTGCCATGACTGATAAGGCCCCTGCTAAAAGCAAAACAAATCAGTAAACCTTTGCACTAAATAAAAGTGTTAGTGCAAAGGGAGTGATATCGTCATTGATATTAAAATAAATGCAAGACGTCGTGCTTATTGGCGACCAGAGTGTCCAAAACCGCCTGTACCACGCTCTGTTGCCGTAAAATCTTCTACAATATTAAATTCTGCTTGAACAACAGGTACGATAACCATCTGGGCAATACGTTCGCCGGGTTCAATAGTGAACGCTTGTTGACCACGATTCCATACCGATACCATCAGTTGACCTTGATAATCAGAGTCAATTAATCCCACTAAGTTACCGAGTACCACCCCATGTTTATGGCCGAGGCCTGAGCGAGGAAGCACCATTGCCGCTAACCCTTCATCAGCAATATGTACAGCAAGACCTGTAGGTAACAGCTCAGTTTGTCCTGGTGCTAATACCAGTGGAGCATCAAGGCAAGCACGTAAATCTAAACCAGCAGAGCCTGTTGTTGCATACGCAGGGAGTGGATACTCTTGTCCAATTCGTGGATCAAGGATTTTAACGTCAATTTTTTTCATCATAATGTTTGGCTATCTCGTCAAGTAGGCGATGACTCAGTTGCGTTTTACTACTATGTGGTAAACGCGTTTCTCCATTTGCCCAGATAAGGTGTAATGCGTTGTTATCACTATTAAAACCAGCATCTTTTAGTGATACATCATTAGCACAGATTAAATCGAGTTGTTTTTGTTCTCGTTTACGGCGGGCATATTCTTCCACATTCTGGGTTTCGGCTGCAAATCCGACAACAAATGGGCGATGCTCAACCATTTTTCCGACACTGGCAACAATATCGGGGTTTTTTATCATAGTTATCGTTACTTCATCACCTTGTTTTTTAATTTTTTCAGGGGCAACCTGTTTGGCTCGATAATCGGCAACGGCAGCACAACCAATAAAAATATCTTGGGATGGCACAATATCCATCACTTGTTGATACATCTCTTGGGCACTTTCGACGTCGATACGTTTAACACAAGCAGGTGTCGGCAATGTGACAGGGCCGGCAATGAGTGTCACTTCTGCCCCCCGTTGAGCGGCCGCTTGCGCAATAGCAAAGCCCATTTTTCCTGAGCTATGGTTGCTGATAAAGCGTACTGGATCTAAGGCTTCACGTGTTGGGCCTGCAGTAATGGTGATTTTTTTACCTTTAAAATCGTGTTGAGTCGCAAATTGTTGCTCTGCTAATGCCACCAATTCAAGAGGATCTAACATTCTACCGGGTCCTACATCACCACAGGCTTGGCTACCAGAGTCAGGCCCCCAGATAAGACAACCTCGTTGTGCCAAAGCCGTTAAATTTTCTTGTGTAATTGCTGCACGATACATTTGTTGATTCATCGCTGGGGCAATCGCAATAGGTGCTGCACTGGCTAAACAGAGTGTGGTTAATAGATCGTTTGCCATCCCCATGCGTAAACGAGCAATCAAATCCGCGGTAGCAGGGGCTAATAAAATCAGATCAGCCCATTTTCCTAGTTCGATATGTCCCATTGCGGCTTCTGCGGCAGGATCAAGCAAATCATCCGCAACAGGGAAGCCTGATACCGCTTGTAGCGATAACGGGGTGACAAAGGCATGTGCTGCAGGCGTCATAACGACGCGCACAATAGCGCCTTTATCACGTAAACGACGGACTAGCTCAGGCGCTTTATAGGCCGCAATACCACCACTGATACCCAGAATAATCTTTTTGTCGTGAAGTGTAGTCATGATGAAATGCCTAATTGCATAAATAAATGTCCATAATTTTACCACAAGCTAAGCCAGAGTTAGGCATTCTATGTAATACGATGTTTTATAAAATAAATTATTGTGTATTACCTCGCACAAATTTTATCTGTGGTTTTTTCATTCAACTTGTACAGTTTATAGTAAATCAACTGTATATAACAACAGTTGTTTTGTGATAAATATTGCATGAAAGATAAAATTAAATAATTGAAAGATAAAATAACAACATAGGCCAATTATAACGTATTGATGTTTAAATGCTTGGCGAAAAGGGAGAGCACAAAGAATGGAAAACGCAACCATAGAGACACTCTTACCGAGAGAAAAACTGCTGTTGCATGGTGTAGAATCGTTAACGGATGCAGAGTTATTGGCCATTTTTTTACGTACAGGCACCTATGAAAAATCGGTATTAGAATTAGCCGACTTCTTACTTAGAAAGTGTGGTTCTCTCTATCATGTGATTAATGCGAATTATGAAACATTAGGCTGTTTTAAGGGGATAGGTGTGGGTAAATTTACCCAATTACAAGCCATTAATGAGATGGCTCAACGCTTTATTAAAACAAAGTTTATGCATAAAAATATCCTCTCCTCATCCGCAGAAACCAAAAGTTATTTGCAAAAACGCCTTAATTGGCGTGATAGAGAAGTATTTGTCGTGCTATTTTTAGATAACCAAAACCAAATGATCGATTGTGAGGAAATGTTTAAAGGAACGGTGGATCGTGTTGAAGTTCACCCCAGAGAAATTATTCGCCAGTCGATTAAAAAGAACGCAGCATCGATTATTTTAGCCCATAATCATCCTTCAGGTCTGTCTGAGCCAAGTCTTGCCGATAAGCAAATAACAGAAAAAATTTTTACAGCTTGTCAATTAGTCGGTATAAAAGTGCTTGATCACCTTGTGGTAGGGCATGATAACTGTGTTTCTTTTGCTGAGCGAGGTTGGTTATAGCCAATATTTTTTAAAATTATTGACAATCTTTATTGTACGGGTCTTGAGCGTTGAGGCCATTGGGCGTATACTACGCCACCTTTGAGGATCTTGGGTTTGGCGAGAAGAGCCTATCTCAGCAAGTTTTTTCTGAGGTGTTTACACAGTTTTTCAATCGTTAAAAGTTGCTGAGATGGGCTCCAAAGCCTGACGAGGCGGCCAAACCTGATACTAAAGCTCGAGCTGATTAGATTTTTGGAGAATAGACATGTCCCGAGTCTGCCAAGTTACCGGCAAGCGTCCTGTGAGTGGAAACAACCGCTCTCACGCATTAAACGCGACTAAACGCCGTTTTCTGCCAAACCTGCACTCTCACCGTTTCTGGGTTGAGTCTGAGAAACGTTTCGTAACTCTGCGTGTATCTGCTAAAGGTATGCGTGTGATCGATAAGAAAGGCATCGAATCTGTATTAGCAGATTTACGTGCCCGTGGTGAGAAGTACTAAGGAGCTGAAAAATGGCTAAAGGTATTCGCGAGAAAATTAAACTCGTTTCTTCTGCTGGTACAGGTCACTTCTATACCACTACGAAGAACAAACGCACTATGCCAGAAAAACTGGAAATGAAAAAATTCGATCCAGTTGTTCGTCAGCATGTGACTTATAAAGAAGCTAAAATTAAATAATTTTAGTTCTCTGAAAAAAAACCCGACCTTAGCGTCGGGTTTTTTGTTATCTGGCTTGCGCTAAGTATAACAAAGTAAAGCTATTATGATCTTTATTGACTCTTTCGTTATACTAGTGCCCTTTTTATCTATCGAGTGAATAGTTGCAGATGAGTAAATCGGTGTTATCTATCTTACATACAGAGTCGTCTTGTGGTTGGGGTGGTCAAGAAATCCGCATTTTGACAGAATCTCAAGGCATGGTGCAAAGAGGGCACCATGTGACACTGGTTTGCTGTCCAAACTCAAAAATTGCCAAAGCAGCCCCTGACTATGGTATTGAGGTTGTCACATTACCGATTGAAAAAAAACGCGGATCTGCACTGATGGCATTGCGTAATTGGTTAAAAGTCCATCGTCAGCAATTTGATGTGATTAATACCCATAGCTCGACAGATGCTTGGTTAGTTGCGCTATCTTGTGCTTCATTACGCCACTCTCCCGCCATAGTACGTACTCGCCATGTATCTACCGATGTATCACGTTCACTGCCCACGCGTTGGCTCTATCTGTCTTCAAGTGCCCATATTGTCACTACTGGTGAAAAATTACGCCAAACCTTACATCAATATAATCGTTTTCCGCTTAGTCAAATGACCTCAGTTCCTACGGGGATCGATTTAGAAAAATTCTCGCCACAAAATAAACAGCAAGCACGAGAAAAAATAGGTGTGCCTAATAAACCTACATTAGGGATTGTGGCAACAATGCGGGTATGGAAAGGACATAAATACCTAATAGAAGCTTGGAAAACATTGCATCTACAATTTCCTGACTGGCAACTACTTCTCGTCGGAGATGGTCCACAACGTAAAAATTTACAACCGATGGTTAAACTTGCAGGGTTAGAAGAGAGTGTCTTTTTCTTAGGCAACCGCAATGATGTGCCGGATTGCTTAAATGCAATGGATGTATTTGCCTTACCCTCTTTTGGTAACGAAGGGGTGCCACAAGGTATTATGCAAGCGATGGCTTGCGGATTACCGGTGGTATCAACCACAGTAGGTGCAATTAGTGAAGCGGTGATTGATGGTAAAACCGGCTTTACATTGGCACCTAAAGTACAAGAAACCTTAATTAATTACCTTGCTAAATTAATGGCCTCTGATGAGTTACGTCAACAAATGGGGCAAGCGTCATTAGCCCATGCCAAAGCTCAGTTTGGTTTAGATAACATGCTAGATAAAATGGAAAAAATATTTATTAACGCCATTAGCCTTAAAGATAAATCACGATAATTGATATCCAATAAAGTCGCTAAGGGCTAATTATCCTGTATCTGATGTTATATTTTCATTCTGTTTATGAATATTTGTAATGCTTTTTAGTGTATAGTCTGGAAAGTAAATGTATCATTTAAACTAAATAAAAAGTGTATGGATCCAAAAAACATATTGGTTATAGCAATTGCGCGTTTTGGTGATACGTTACTGATCACGCCGGTGATCCACGCACTAAAAGAGCGTTGGCCGAATGCGCGTATTCATGTATTGGCGCATAAACGCAGTGCCTGCATTTTGCAGCACAATCCTGATATTTTTAGTGTTAAGCCTTTCTCGAAAAAGCGCGCCCGTTGGCGAGGATGGTTACCCCATAAACCTTATGATTTAGCTTTGGTATATGGAAATGATCATTCATTAGTGCAGTATGCCCGCCGTCAATCACAACATGTAGTGGCTTTTGCTGAAAATAACCAAAAGCAATCAGACATAACATGGGTGGCTTACCCTAAAGAGTTAATGGTGGCACAAAAAGAGCGTGCTTTATTAATTAATGCATTAGGAATTTACCCAACCAATTGGCAATTACGCTACTCTATTAGTTCAGAAGAAAAGCAATTTGCCCAACAGTTTATAGAGAGTAATGCATTAATTAATAAGCACATTATTGGCTTACAATTACAAAGTTTTCCTGCCAAAGCTTACCGCGATTGGCCTATAGAACACTTTTTGCAGTTAGCCAAACAGATAATGACTCATGACGAGCAGGCCTATTTTCTGTTATTAGGTGGGAAAGAGAGCCAACAAGTCGCCATTGAACTGGCGAAAAAAATAGGTACTGAGCATTGTTTGGCATTAGCAGGGCAAGTTTCTATGCGCGAAAATGCTGCCATTATGGCGCATTTGTCGCTCTATATCGGGGTTGATACAGGGCCGACGCATTTAGCTGGCGCGTTAGGTATTCCGATGGTAGCCATGTATCACAGCTATCATCCCGGATGTTATTTAGCGCCATTACAACATTCATGTTGTCATATTATCCAACATCCTATTGCGTTAGCCGATGCAAGTCGTGAAGATAGTATGTCTGATATTTCTGTCGCCAATGTTTGGCATGCCGTTAGCGATATTTTAAATGGAATAAAGGTGAAACAGTAACTCATGAAGATTGGCTTAATTGATGTCACAATCACAATGTCTTATGGTGGGATCCAAACCGCAGTATGGGAGCTTGCCAAACAGTTACATGATGCGGGACATGAGGTACATCTTTATGGGGGCAATGGTGATGTCAGGCATGAACTAGCAGGCCGACAAATTCATATTCATACCTATCCTTATACACCAAGAGAGAAAGTTATCGATCTCGGTGGTCGTTTTCGTCGTATTGTTGAACGTTATAGTTTTGCTCGCTATGCTAAACAAGATGTTATTCGACAAAATTTTGATTGGGTTATTTTAACTAAGCCGTTTGATTTCTTTTGGCCTGCAATGATGCCCAAATCTTGCTCGACACGTTTTTGTTATATGAGTGGTGGCACCAGCTTTTTTAAAGGTGATCGTAAACTGGCGAAAAAAATCTCTGCTTGGGTTGCGTGTAGCCATTTTAATGCTTGGCAAATTCAGCAGCATTTTAAACAATTTCCTGCGGTTATCTATAATGGTGTTGATATGGCAAAGTTTAAGCCTATGACAACATCTTTGCGCCAACAGCTCGGGGTGAGTGAGCCTACATTTTTATTGGCATTTGCGGGGCGTGTAGTCGGTTGGAAAGGCTTAAGTGTTGCTATTGATGCAATAGCCCAATTGCGAGATGAAGACGTTAAGTTACTGATCATCGGCGCGGGGGATGCGCTGGAACAATTAAAAAATAAAGCGATGGTAAAAGGTGTTGCTGAACAAGTTATTTTTCATCAACCCGTTGAGCACGCAATGTTACCTGAGTTTTATGCCGCTTGTGATGCAGGGGTTTTCCCAAGTATCGGCGATGAAGCATTTGGGATCACCATTGCAGAAGCAATGGCATGTGGAAAACCGGTGATTGCCAGCTATATCGGCGGTATTCCTGAGGTGGTAGGCAATGAGCAAAGTGCAGGATTATTGGTAACCCCAGGTGATGTAACCGCGATGGTGAAAGCCATCAACCATCTTCGGGCATTGCCGGATAGAGGTAAAGCAATGGGCGAAAATGCACGCCAACGCATTGCTTCTCACTATACTTGGCAACATTCAGCACAACGATTACTACAGGCATTAAAAACAGAATGATGAAAATCGCCTATCTTGATCCTTATCCCGTTCCCGATTTGCGTGTGGCTTCATTGCAAATATTGCAAAACGTTGATGCGTTTGCCCGTGCCGGTGCACAAGTGACGCTAGTCACCCCTAAAGGACAGTATCGAGATAGCGATATTCTCGGGCGTGATATTCATAACAATGCGCGGTTAATTGCGCTAAGAGATATCAGACGTAAATGGTATTTTCCCTTTAATTCGCAAAAGCTATTTTCATTACAAATTGCACGTTGGTTAAAACAACACCCTGTTGATGCACTATTTACGCGTAATTTAAAACTGGCCTGCTATTTGGCTGAGAACCATGCAGATATTCCGCTTTTTTTCGAAAGCCATGAGATTTTTGCGCAATCTTTTGCAGAGTCGCACTCTTTTGAAACGAAAAAAAATCGCCTGAAATACCATAAACTGCTAAAAATGGAGAAGTTGGTATACAGTCGCGCAACGGCAGTATTTGTGCTGACCTCGCTGTTAAGGGACGATATTATTTCGCAATATCAAGTAACCACGCCTATTACTATTGTACCCGATGGGGTGGATTTATATGCCGCAGATAGCAACAAAGATAGCCATAGAGATATAACCGCTACGACCAATAATGTAACAGAGGTACTTTATCTAGGTAGTTTGCATAAATGGAAAGGGATCCCCACCATGATGCGAGCGATGAAATATCTGGATAACGCTAGACTGAATATTGCTGGTGGAACGGCTGAGCAAATTAAAGGGCTGCAATTGCTTGCTAAGGAGATGGATGTAAAAGAGAAAGTTAACTTTCTTGGTTTTATCGATCCTAAACAACGCTTTCAGGCGATTGCTCAACATGATATTTGTGTGCTGCCTTTAACCTTAACCAGTATCGGTAGTCGCTACACCTCTCCGTTAAAACTGTTTGAATATATGGCGATGAGAAAACCGGTGGTTATTTCAGATTTTCCATCAATTCGTGATGTGGTGGATGAAAAAGCGGTGAGTTTTGCTGATAGTGGTGATGCGCAGAGTTTTGCCCAACAAATTAAATTACTAAGAGAAGAGCCACAACGTACCAGTGAGAAAATCAATCACGCCCGCTCATTAGTTGAAAATTATTACAACTGGGATAAACGGGCAGAGACGATTTTACATACCATCAATAAACTGATTAGCTAACGGATTTATCTTCTTGGGTCGGTGTCGCTGAGGGCTGATTTAATAATGAATAGCGCAATGCTAACATTAACCCTAATAAAATACCCACTTGATTAATATAGGCATTTTCAAATAATCCACGCAGTACATAAACCCCTAAAAACGACATTAATAACACCAGCGCTGCTTGGCGAATAATTCCCTGATTCTTGCGGATCAATTGAATACCTTGAGCGATAAAAGACGCGCAGAAATAGAGTAGACTTATTAACCCCAAAATACCGCCGGCAAACCAGAAAGCTAAAAATACATTATGGGGACCAATGGATTTTTTAAAGACCCAGTTTTTATGCTGTTTTACTTGCTGATTATAAACATTATGATAAAGCTGATTACCATAACCATAGCCTTTAATAGGTTGTTCTAAGATTAAATCTAAGGCTGAGCCTTGGGTACCACCATCAAATCTTAGTCCGCTATTGGTTTGGGTTAATTTGAATTGGAGGGTTCTATTAAAATAATCATTTGCAGGTAGTAGTTTAGCTAAAAATAGTAAAACTACACATATGATTAGGCTTATAAAAATTAATCTATATTGTTTATTTATTATAAGCATCAATAGTGTAGTAATTATTAATGCAACCCATGCACCTCGAGCTAGAGTTCCTAGCATTATGAACAAAAATAATGAACTAATAATGATTAGTAATAACCAATTAATAGTATTATAAACTTTTTTTAATGCCCATGATGATATGATTATAGGAAAGAAGAAAAGTAAACTATAAGAAATGTCTCGATGAAATTTTTGACTTTGCCATGTAAAAGGCCAAATACCTTTCTGATATTCCAAATAATACTGCACCAACTCCTTTGCCATAATCACTAATAAACCCATGGCGAATGATACCATCACCATCTTTGCAATTGCTATAGGAGTTTCTTTATACAATACAATGGGAAACGCAATAGCAAAGAGCAGTAAGCCATTTAAAATCGGCTTATTCATCTCCTTTAGACTCAGTGCTGGCTCTACGGAAATCACCACTGAATAGCCAATGGCGAGCAATAAGAAAAACAGCGCATAGGCGAGATTATTTTTAAAAATCTGACCAATAGTGCGAAAATCACGCACCAGATACCAAAGTGCCGTTGCACCAATTAGCCCCATCACTATATTTTTATAGCGAGTGATATCGGGTAAGTAGATCAATATAATGTAAAGTCCAATAATGGATAAATTCCACAAAGATTTTTTACTATCGTCTTTAAACAACATCATAATAAGCTACCACTGTCCTTTATGTTATATTGCTCTAGCGGTTTGTGGGGATGAATGGCTCATCATACAATAAAAATGATGTTATCGCTGTATTTCTCAAGTGACAATAATGGAGTGACTTGTGCCAGAATTACCAGAAGTTGAAACCAGTCGCCGAGGTATTGAGCCTCATTTAGTGGGCAATATCTTGCACTACGCGATAGTGCGTAACAGTAAATTACGTTGGCCTGTTTCTGAAAAAATCAAAACCTTGCTGGATGAACCGATTTTAAGTGTTAAACGGCGCGCTAAATATCTGTTAATTGAATTAAATCAAGGGTGGATCATTGTTCATTTAGGCATGTCCGGCAGTGTACGTATCTTGCCAGAAGAGCAGCCTGAAGAGAAACACGATCATATTGATTTAGTGTTTCGTGATGGCAAGGTACTACGCTATACCGATCCGCGTCGTTTCGGTGCATGGCTATGGTGTGAAGATTTAGCCACCAGCTCCGTATTAGCCCATTTAGGGCCAGAGCCGCTTTCGGCGCAATTTAACGCGCAATATTTATATCAACAGAGCAAAAATAAAAAAATCGCCATCAAACCATGGCTAATGGATAACAAGCTGGTGGTGGGTGTTGGCAATATTTATGCGAACGAAGCACTCTTTTCATCAGGGATCATGCCAGATAGAAAAGCCAGTAGCTTAACCGAGCAAGAGTGTGACGTATTGGTTAATGCCATTAAAACGGTATTAACTCGCTCGATAGAGCAAGGGGGAACCACCTTAAAAGATTTTCTACAATCTGATGGTAAACCAGGTTATTTTGCCCAAGAGCTATTTGTCTACGGGCGCAAAGATAAAGCGTGCTTAATTTGTGGTCATACTATTGAAAGTATTAAGCAGGGGCAACGTAGCACTTTCTTTTGCCGACATTGCCAACATGGTGAGATAACCGATTAACGCTTACCGAGTTTTTGTAGCATTGCTGTAGCAACCACTTCAGGTAAAAAAGTCGATACATCGCCGTCATGACGTGCCACATCTTTGATAAGTGAAGAAGAAACAAAAGAGAGATTTTGTGAAGGTAACAAAAAGACACTATCGAGATCTGGGGCAAAATGACGGTTCATATTCGCCAGTTGCCACTCATATTCAAAATCAGAAACCGAGCGTACGCCACGGATCAAAATGGTCGCTTGCTGTTTTTTAGCAAAATTCGCCATTAGCTCACAAAAGCCGACAACTTCCACATTCGGCAGGTGTTGGGTGACTTCTTTTGCTAAAGCGACACGCTCTTCTAAACTAAACATAGGGTTTTTACGGGCACTGGCGGCAATGGCTAATAACACCGTGTCAAACATACCCGCAGCACGAGTGAGAATATCAATATGCCCATAGGTGATGGGATCAAAGGTTCCAGGGTAGATAGCTTTATTTTTCATATTCACGGTTTTTCCGGCTAAGTTCCCATAATGAGGCGTATTTATTAAAGGTATACTGTGCATTAACAAATGCCAATATTAATCCCTGTTTTCCATCTAAAATACCCATTCTCAGTAACCAAGTTTTAAAAAACGCCCCCAGCGTATGGCTAATAATGGCGCTATAACGGGTGGTTTTACCTTGCTGATTGCGCTCTTGTGCCCATGCTTTAGCGTATTTTAGCTGTTTTTGTTGGAACTCGATTAAATCACGACAAGTAAGATGCAGCAGATCCCCTGGTAAAGTTTTAATGGTTGCACCCTGGGTTTCTAATGATTCATGAACCAAATTATCATTATATTGATACTGCTCACGAGCATAAAGGCGGGTTACTTTATCGGGATACCAACCACTATGTTTCATAAAACGGCCCATAAACAGGTTACGGCGAGCACAATTATAAACCACACCCGATTCAGGTTGTTGTAACACGGCTTGAATACTGGCTTTTAACTCAGGGGTAATACGCTCATCACTATCAATCATAAAAATATAATCGCCTGTGGCGTATTGCTGTGCTAATTGTCGCTGTTTACCAAACCCCGGCCATGGGGTGTTGCTAAATACTTTAGCCCCTTTTTCACGGGCCAATTGGCAAGTTGCATCGTCGCTCCCTGAGTCTAAAACAATAATTTCATCAGCCCATTGTACCGAGTCTAAACATGCTTCAATAACATCCGCAACGTTTTTACTGATCATCACGACCGAGAGACGTTTATTTTCACTCATCAATGACTCCGAGGTGGCAGATAAGGAGAGAGTAAGGTTAATAAGCGCAATAACGCCCCTTGATTTTCATGAAGTACCTCAACGGCATGGTGTCCATAATAGCGGCGATAATCTTCATCATTGAGTAATGAGGCGATAGCCGTCGCCATAGAGTCACTATCAGTGACGGTAATTAGTCCTTCAGCTTGGTCTAACTTGGCACAGATATTTTTAAAATTAAAAGTATAAGGCCCCATTAATACCGGAATGGCATGGGCTGCGGCTTCTAATGGGTTATGTCCACCGCGCTCGACTAAACTGCCTCCAACAAAGGCCAGATCAGCAATACCATATAGCAACATTAACTCTCCCATAGTATCGCCTATCACCACTTGGGTTTGTGCATCGGGAATAGCATCGCTACTGCGTAGGGTATATTTAAAGCCAGCCTCTTGGGTAAGTTGCTCTGCTTTTGCAAAACGTTCTGGATGGCGGGGAACTAAAATCAGCAACAGTTGAGGAAATTGTGCCAGTAATTTTTTATGGGTATCTAAGACAATCGCCTCTTCCCCTTCATGGGTACTGGTGGCTATCCAGACAGGGCGATGTGCTGCCCACTGGCGACGTAGTGCCACGGCTTTAGCGGCGAGCTCAGGGGTGACCGAGATATCAAACTTTAAGCTACCGGTAATATGCAGATGTGAGCGTTTTAGCCCTAAAGCAATAAAACGTTCGCCATCTTCCTGATTTTGGGCAGCAATTAAGGTAATTTTTCTCAGCATCGTTTTGACAAAACTACCTAGTTTTTGATAACCCGCTGCTGAGCGCTCTGATAAGCGAGCATTAGCAATAATCAATGGGATTTTGCGACGATAAAGCTGTGAGATAAGATTTGGCCACAGCTCTGTTTCCATGATGATCACCAATTTAGGATCAACCGTTGTAAGAAAACGATTAACTGAGCCGGGTAAATCATAAGGAAGGTAGACATGGTACACATCGTCACCAAATGCAGAGCGTACGCGCTCTGAGCCTGTTGGTGTCATGGTGGTGACGGTAATAGGTAAATCGGGATAATGGTGGCGTAATGCACGAACAAGAGGTACAGCGGCAAGTGTTTCACCCACTGAAACGGAGTGTAATAAAATGCCATGAGGCGCGACTTTGCCTCGACAAAAGCCATAGCGCTCACCCCACCGTTTGCGATAGGCGGGTGCTTTGCGGCTGCGTAATAAAAGACGTAGCCAAATCAGAGGTTGAATAAGGTAAAGAAGTACCTGATATAAACGCAACAACATGCTATCAAATTCACTTATCTGGACGAAAGCCTATAGTACCACACTGTGTAGGAGAAAGTGTGTAAAACAAGTCGGCGTGTATTACGGAATTAAAGCGATATACTGCTTTAAAATATGGTTTATTTCAAATTTTGCATAAGATGATGGCAATATTTGAGGTGGTGCGTAATAAGCGAGACGTAGTTTATCTGCGAGTGAGTCTGCATCCATATCTGAAAGATAGTTAGTCAGTTCGTCTGTCATAATTTCACTTACGCCACCAGGGCAACGAGTGCTTACAATGGGCGTTCCACAGATAAGAGCTTCAATTAGTACGGTTGGTAATCCTTCACTGTCAGAGCTGAGTGCAACAACTTTAGCACCTTGAATGATAGGGAGTGGATTGGCGATAAAACCCGCTAATATGACTTTTTCATTTAAATTGAGTTGGGCAATTTGCTGCTGTAATTGTTGCTTAATAACGGGAGTACCTTCTCCTAATAGAATAAGTTGACAAGGTATATTGGCTTTAGCGAAAGCATTTATCAATCTATCTTGTCGTTTAACTTCATGGAATCGCCCAACATGCAAAATATACGCTTTCCCTGCAAACGGGTTAGGTTGTGAGGCTTTATGTTGGATCTCCATAATATTAAATGGGTTATAAATTGTTTTTAATTGCTGTGCATCGACGCCAATAGCATGTATTAAATCGTCTTTTACCGCATTAGAAACACAAATAAGGTTTTTATCTTTATAAACTCGCTGAATTTTCTTCTTTTTTAACCAATAAGAGAAACCCGATTTATTACCAAGATAAGATTGTGAATAGATCCCATGAATACAGTACCAAACATTACAATGTCTTAGTTGTTTCGCTCGACAAACAATACGGTCTGTCTTATGTAAATTAGAAAGTACCAATGCAGGACGACCTTTTTGTGCAAAAAGTCGCGTTAATACCTTATCAAGAGATTTTGCTCTGCGAGATATCTCTGTTAGTTTTCTAAAAATACCTCGGTATTCATCATGATCAACAATATAGTCAATAAAATCAGGTAATTCATACGCCAATTTATTATGTAAGGATAAAAGAGTGACTTGATATCCTTGCTGATGAAAACCATTAGCCAGCCTGAGCGTGACATTTTCAGCGCCACCACCTGGTAATCCATCAATAATAAAAAGTATATGTTGTTGATTCACAAAGTTAATATCCGTTTATAAAGTGAAATAAGCTCGTCTGATAATCGCTTCGGTGTATAGGGGAGGATAGTTTCTCGCGCCACTTGCGACATTTCAGACCATGCTGAGTTTGTTGGAATTTGCACAATTGCCTCTGTTAATGCAGGAATATCTAACGCATCACAAACAAACCCATTTTTACCATTTTGAATAAATTCTGCACCACCACAACTGGTTGAAGTGATCACAGGCAAACCACATGATAACGCCTCAAGAATAACATTGGGAAACGGATCGTAAAGCGTTGGTAGTAATAAGGCATCGGCTATTTGATAAAAGTCGAGCGTCTTTTTTTGCATACCCAAAAAGAAGATACGCTGTCTACAGCCTAATTGTGTTGCAAGTTGTTCATATTTTGGCTGATTTTTATCACTACCTACGACAAGTAAGATTGACGATGTATTGGCAATGGCTGAAATAGCTGCAGCTAACCCTTTTCGTTCAAATCCCGATCCTACATAAATAAAACAAGGCTTATCTTGAGGGATATTATACTGTGTTTTTAAGCGCTGTTTTTGAGAATTTGTTGCTGGTACAAAAACATTATGGTCAATTGCATTATAAATAACAGATATTTTATCGGCAGAGAGGCCAAAATCCGCAATAATTTCCTTTTTCACCATCTGTGAGTTACAAATAACTTGTTTTAACGCTGGATCAGCATACATCTGTTGTTCTGCATTCATCACATAACGGTGGTATCTATCATAAAGTAACCAACGTCCTTTCCAACGAGGTAATATTTTCTGTCGTTGTAATAACCAACGACGATGTACGCCATCACCTGCACGAAAAATATCACATCCCGCGATACGCTCATGGCTTTGTACAATATCAAAGTGGTTTTCTTGCCAGCATGCTCTAGCCGCTTTAGCAAAACCAGACTCCCGACTAATACGACCATATTTTTTGGGGTTGCATAGATGTATATGCCAATCAGGATGGGTATCACCCTGCCATTGTCGAGTAATGACGTTAAGTTCTAGTGCATCACTAGATAAGGCATCAAGTGCACGTGCGATAAAGCGCTCAGCACCGCCATCTGGACGGTATTTTTGTCTAACAATGGCTAATCGTAAAGGGGCATTCATTAGCTTAAGTACCTTTTTGCTGCATTAAATACAGCATCAACGGGAATAGCAGAAAGATAACGTTGTTGTGTATCGGTTTTTATTTGATCTGGGTGGGGGATTTTAGCGTAATTACCTGCCCAAATAGTTTCTCCAATGGCTTGCCAAGGATGCCAATGCTCTAGTTTTGATGGGCCAAAGAGTGCGACTAGCGGTGTTTTTAATGCAGCCGCCATATGCATAGCTACAGAATCAACACCAATAAAAAGAGCCGCATGATCAATTAATGCCGCAAGCTGAGAGAGTGATGTTTTTCCTGCTAATACATTAATTGATGTTTTATCAGGACACTGAGCTAAAATATTTTCTATCATCTCAAGCTCTTTCGCTTCTGGCCCTGATGTTAACACAATTGAGTAATTATCTTGCTGAAGCTGAGTAATTAATGTCGCCATTTTATCTTCATTCCAACATTTAAAAAACCAACGAGAGGTTGGTTGAATAACAATATAGTTTTTAGGGATATGATGCTTTTTAATTGTCTCTTCTAACCATTGTTTATCTTGGTGGCTATATGCCATGGTAACATCAGAAATAATTGGTACATTAAGAGGGGCTAGAATAGAAAGATTTTGCTCTACAGTGTGTAATTGTCCATGCTCTGCAGTAGGGACAATAATGTTATGACATTTTTGCCAAAACTTACTATTTTGCCGTTTTTCAAATTCAAACCCTAGGCGCACTGGGGCTTTGGTAACTAAGGCGAAAATAGCGGCTTTCCATTGGTCAGCTAAATTCACCACTAAGTCATATTGCTGTTTTTGTAAGATTTTCCCTAGTTGCCACTCTTTTTTTAATCGTGTGAACTTACCTTGATATTTCCAATTTCGGTCAAGATAAAAAATATGATTTATTAATGGATTATGTTCAAGCATCGGTAATGTTTCTTTGTATAATAAAACATCAATCTTTGCATTAGGATAAGCTGATTTTAACGAATTAATAACAGGTGTCGTTAATAACATATCTCCATGATGTTGAAGTTTAATAACCAGTATTCTGTTAAATGATTGATTTATATTATTCATAATTACTTTAGCTTCAATGAGATACTTTAATTGTAAACAAATCCGTAGAATGCATCTACCATACCTTGTTTATATTATTTGAATTGACGTTTTCTACTGCGTAACATAAGTCAATTGATACAATTATGAGCCTATAATCCATAAGTTGACGGGGAATGCATGAAAAAACCAGCATTTATTATCACATTAGATACCGAAGGCGATAATCTTTGGGAAAATGAGCATAACATTACTACGCAAAATACGCATTTTTTACCCCGTTTTCAGCAACTTTGCGAACGTTTTCAATTTAAACCCGTTTGGCTAACCAACTATGAAATGGCAATAGATGAAGCCTATATTGAGTTTGCACAAGATGTGATAGCCCGTAACACTGGGGAAATTGGTATGCACCTTCATGCATGGAATAGTCCCCCAATTGTTGCGTTAACGGACAATGATCTTCATTATCAGCCTTATTTAATTGAATATCCCAAATCGCAGATGCGCGACAAAATTGCCTTTATGACTGACTTACTGGAAAATAAATTACAAACAAAAATGTTAAGTCACCGTGCTGGGCGTTGGGCATTTAATGAAACTTATGCGCAGCTATTGATTGAATTTGGTTATCAAGTCGATTGCTCTGTCACACCCAAAGTCGATTGGTGTTTTACTAAAGGTGATCCGGCACAATCAGGCGGTACAGATTACAGTAATTTCCCAAGCCATGCGTACTTTTTGGATGTTAATGATATCAGCAAAGCAGGGGATTCAACGTTACTTGAAGTGCCAATGAGTATTCAATATAAACATTCCCCTTTTATGAATAAAATTAAGCAAGGGTACGATAAGCTAAGAGGTAAACAACGCTCACCTTCAGTTAATTGGTTACGCCCTAAAGGGGGAAATGCACAACAGATGATTGAAGTGGCACAAAAATCTTTAGCCCAAGGTCACTCTCATATTGAATTTATGTTGCACTCTTCAGAGTTTATGCCTGGTGGAAGCCCTACTTTTAGAACAGAACAAGATATTGATGGCTTATATAATGATTTAGAAACACTATTTAATTTCTTACAAGATAAAGTACAGGGAATGACATTGGCTGAGTATTATCAAAATAAAGTGCAGGCAAAATAAGATGAAGAATAACACCCTAAAAGATAAATAACTTTTAGGGTATTGGGTTAAATCTTAAGTATATTAAAAACCTTTTGAGGCGTGATCTCCCCAATATCCCCACCTGCTGCTTTTAACGACCTTTGTGCCTTACCATAACCGCCGATTAATCCCGGATCGGTAGGGCCAAAAAGGGTAATATTCGGCTTATCTAAGGCTGCGGTTAAATGGCTTAATCCGGTATCGACAGAAACGACACTTTGCGCTCCAGCAATCACTTGAGCTACTTCTGCGAGCGACATTTTGGGTAATACATCAACATAGTCAAAACCTTGTGCAAGGCGTATTGCACGCTGATGTTCATGCTCTGCACCCCAAGGTAGTTTGATACGCAAATCTGAATTCGCCAATAATGCAATTAACTCTCGCCAATGGGCTTCGGGCCAATGTTTCTCATCACGGGTAGTGGCGTGTAAGAAGACTAAATAAGGGCGTTTATCAATAGCGGGTAATGAGAGAAAATGCTGTGCTATACCATAGTCCCCTTGAGTAGTGGGGAGTGGGTAATTAAGGCTGAGGGCAAATAGCTGGCGGATACGCTCTACCGCATGCATTTTTTTACTGACATTGTGGCGAATATTATAGAAAAAACTCGCTAAAGGCTCTCTAGCACTTTGACGAGAATAGCCGTGTTTAGTGCCTTTCGCATAGCGTGTAACTAAAAAAGCGCTTTTTAGTAAACCTTGGGCATCAATCACCGCATCATAGTGATGTGCTTGTATCGCGTGACGAAATTGTGCACGCTCAGCGCGAATAGGCGCACTAAACCAGTTTTTACGCCAACGGCGTATTGCGACAGGAATAACGGTATCAACAGCTGGGTGCCAGCTTGGAATTTGTGCAAAACCCTCTTCAACGGCCCAATCAAAACAGATCTCAGGATATGCTGCTCTTGCATCAGTTAATGCTGGTAGGGTATGTAGTACATCCCCCATGGAAGAGGTTTTAACAATCAGTACCCGCTTCATAGCGATGGCTCCGTAGCGAGTAATTGCTCGAGTTCGCTAAAGACTTGTTCCGGTTGAATGTCGATTAAGCTTTGGTGATAACCTTGTTCAGCATCGCCTTTACGCACTTTGTGATAGCCAGTAATTAAACGAATAACACGGGCTTTATCGGATAACGGGGGGGTAAAGTCGGGACTACTTGGGCCATAAAGTGCAACTAATGGACGCTCTAATGCTGCGGCGACATGCATTAAGCCAGAATCGTTACTGACCACGGCCTTACAAGCGGCAATGAGGTTAACGGCTTGCTCAAGAGAAGTATCACCGGCCAGATTAATACAAGCTGCTTGGGCATCGGGGGTTAAGGCGTGTTTGATCTCTTCCCCTGCAGGCTTATCTTTTTGTGAACCGAATAAGAAAATCTGATAGCCATATTCGCTAATAAGTTTCTGGGCTAATGTCGCGTAGTGGTAATGAGGCCAGCGTTTAGCAGGACCAAATTCCGCCCCCGGACAAAAACCGATAGCAGGGCGCTGTGTAGATAATGAAAAGTGCTTAAGTGTGGTAGTGATATCTTTGTCAGAAACAGCCAGTTTTGGCCATAATAACGGCTTTGGTAAATCAGCGGCTGAATGTACCTGCTGTTTATCGTAAGCTAGCGCGACATAACGCTCTACCATTAATGGAAATGCAGCTTTATCCAATGGGCGTAAATCATTTAATAATCCATAACGCATTTCTCCTCGCCAGCCAGTACGTTTAGGAATAGCGGCAAAGAAAGGCACTAAAGCGGATTTAAATGAGTTAGGTAAAACATAAGCATGAGTATAACCTTTGGCTTTTAGTTGTTTACCTAAGCGGCGACGCTCACCAATTGCTAAGGCACCGTGACCTAAAGGCATAGCAATGGCATTATCGACCTCAGGCATTTTCTCTAATAATGGACGACACCAAGCGGGTGCCATCACATCAATAGTTGCCGCAGGATGTAACGCTTTTAATGTACGATATAGGCTTTGGGACATCATCATATCCCCAACCCAAGAAGGCCCTACCACAAAAATTTTCATAAACCGCGATTACTTATCCTGATTTAACCATTGCATATAAAGAGCAACACCTTCTGCGACCGTTTTAAAAGGGGCGCTGTAGCCTGCTTTGCGTAAATTTGTCAGATCAGCTTGTGTAAAGGCTTGATAACGACCTTTGAGTTTCTCAGGGAATTCAATATGTTCCACAGAAAGCTCTTTATCGTTATGATAAGCAATAACTGCATCAGCCACGGCTTGGAACGATTCTGCGCGGCCGGTACCACAATTATAAATACCGGAGACATTGTTGCGCCAGAACCATAAATTAACCGCAGCCACATCACCCACATAAATAAAGTCACGTTGGAAGGTTTCACTACCTTCAAATAATTTGGGATTTTGCCCGTCATTGACTTGTGTATTTAAATGGAAGGCGACACTGGCCATACTGCCTTTATGCCCTTCACGGGGGCCATACACATTGAAATAACGGAAACCACACACCATAGATTGTGCTTCAGGTAAAATTTGGCGCACATATTCATCAAATAAGAATTTAGAGTAGCCATAGACATTAAGTGGGGCTTCATATTTTCTTTCTTCAATAAAATGATCAGTACGGCCACCATAAGTGGCAGCAGAAGAGGCATATAAGAAAGGAATTTGGCGATCGAGGCAATAATGCAATAACTCTTTAGAATATTGATAGTTATTATCCATCATATATTTGCCATCCCATTCGGTAGTAGAAGAGCATGCTCCTTCATGGAATACGGCATCAATATCACCAAAATCATCACCGGCTACAATACTGGCAATAAAGTCTTCTTTATCCATATAGTCAGCGATATTAAGATCGACAAGATTCACAAATTTTGTGCCATCTTTTAGGTTATCAACCACTAAAATATCGGTATAACCTTCATCATTTAATGCTTTAACAATATTGCTGCCGATAAAACCTGCACCGCCAGTGACGATAATCATATGGCTACCCCTTTATATAAAATCTAAAAATTAGCTCTGCAACTATAATAACACTGAACAGCGTGAACGGTAGCATTCATCATAGAAGAGTAGAGTGAAATTCTTGAAAATCGCAGTGATGATTAGTGATCTTAATTACATAAATAACATTATTTATTTACATTTGTCGTTTTTAATCGAACAAAAGCATAAAATAAGAAACAATAATGATTATATTATAGTCAACTCTAGCTCTTATCTCTTTTCGTCTCTGCCTTAGGAGAAAGCATGTCTACTCACTCTTTCTATCAACAAATTAATCAACAACTCGAACAAACACGTCAAGATGGCTTATTTAAAAATGAGCGGATCATCACTTCTTCGCAAAGTGCCGATATTGCGGTTGCTGATGGTAGTCATGTTATTAACTTTTGTGCCAATAACTACTTAGGTTTAGCTAACCACCCACAACTTATTGCAGCGGCGAAAGCGGGAATGGATAGCCACGGTTTTGGTATGGCGTCGGTGCGTTTTATCTGCGGAACGCAAGATCTACATAAAACATTAGAAAAGAACATCGCTGAATTTTTGGGTATGGAAGATGCCATTTTGTACTCCTCTTGTTTTGATGCCAATGGTGGGTTATTTGAAACACTGATGGGATCTGAAGATGCAATTATTTCTGATGCGCTAAATCACGCATCGATTATTGATGGTGTTCGTTTATGTAAAGCCAAGCGTTATCGCTATGCCAATAACGATATGGTGGCGTTACGTGCCCAACTTGAACAGGCCAAAGCAGATAATGCCCGCCATATTATGATTGCCACCGATGGGGTGTTCTCTATGGATGGGGTGATTGCTGATCTAAAAAGTATCTGTGATTTGGCTGACGAATATGGCGCATTAGTGATGGTGGATGACTCGCATGCGGTGGGTTTTGTCGGCGCACAAGGGCGCGGTACTCATGAGTATTGTGATGTATTAGATCGCGTCGATATCATCACAGGAACATTAGGTAAAGCTTTAGGTGGCGCATCGGGTGGTTATACCGCAGCTCGTAAAGAAGTGGTGGAGTGGTTACGTCAACGCTCTCGTCCTTATCTATTCTCAAATTCTTTAGCCCCTGCAATTGTGAGCGCCTCTATTGCAGTTTTAGATATGCTGAAATCAGGGGATGACCTGCGCGCTCGTTTATGGCGTAACGCAGCACTTTTTCGTGAAAAAATGACGGCAGCAGGTTTTACTTTGGCGGGGGCTGATCACGCGATTATTCCTGTGATGTTAGGAGATGCCAAATTAGCGCAACAATTTGCAGCACGTTTACTTGATGAAGGTATTTATGTCACTGGCTTTTTCTACCCAGTAGTACCACAAGGGCAAGCACGTATTCGTACACAAATGTCAGCGGCACACACCCCAGAACAAATTGAACGTGCTGTTGCTGCATTTATTAAAATCGGTAAGCAACTTAATGTGATTGCATAAGGTTCTAATATGAAAGCATTGTCAAAATTAAAAGCACAACCCGGTATCTGGATGACCGATGTACCCGTACCTGAGCTTGGTCATAACGATGTGATGATCAAGATCCGTAAAACTGCCATTTGTGGTACAGATGTTCATATTTATAACTGGGATGAATGGTCACAAAAAACCATACCGGTTCCCATGGTGGTTGGCCATGAATATATTGGTGAGATTGTTGCTATTGGCCAAGAGGTTAAAGGTTTTAATATTGGTGATCGCGTCTCGGGGGAAGGGCATATTACTTGCGGTCATTGTCGTAATTGCCGTGGTGGGCGTACACACTTATGCCGTAATACCATTGGTGTTGGCGTAAATCGTCCCGGTTGTTTTGCTGAATATCTGGTTATTCCCGCCTTTAATGCATTTAAAATTCCTGACAATATTCCGGATGAACTGGCGGCTATTTTTGATCCCTTTGGTAACGCAGTACACACGGCGTTATCTTTTGATTTAGTGGGGGAAGATGTACTGGTTTCAGGTGCGGGACCCATTGGTATTATGGCGGCTGCAATCTGTAAACATGTGGGGGCACGCCATGTGGTGATCACCGATGTTAATGAATACCGCCTTGATCTGGCTAAAAAAATGGGTGTCACCCGAGCAGTCAATGTTAGCAAAGAAAATCTAACAGATGTGATGAAAGAATTAGGTATGACCGAAGGCTTTGATGTTGGATTAGAAATGTCCGGTGCGCCACCGGCTTTTCGCACCATGCTTAGTACGATGAATCATGGTGGTCGTATTGCTTTACTGGGTATTCCTCCTTCAGATATGGCTATTGATTGGGGACAAGTCATTTTTAAAGGATTATTTATTAAAGGTATTTATGGTCGTGAGATGTTTGAAACATGGTATAAGATGGCGGCGCTGATCCAGTCGGGTCTTGATCTCTCACCGATTATTACTCATCAATTTCCTATCGATGAATTCCAAAAAGGCTTTGATATTATGTGTTCAGGTCAATCGGGCAAAGTAATTTTAGATTGGCAGTAGGAGTTATAAAGCGCCCTGAACGGTGAAAGGGCGCTACCTCTTTTAAATAAATACCTATATTAAGGGTAAAATAGATTTGTATTATATTTGTCGATGAGGTTTTTCTATTATTCCTCTAACAAGATTATTTGAATTTGTAACAACTAGATATTTTATTTTTTTACTTTGAAATATTTTCTTTGCATGAAGAAAACTTTCAGAATCACCAAAAATAGCAATATTCTTTTTAATTCTTCTATTAGTAACGATGTCACCAATAGTTAATGTACTAAGATCCATCATAAGAGTTTTATCTTTATCAACAGCGGAAAGGAAGTATTGAGCAATTTCTCGTAGATCTACGATGAGCTCTTTGTCTTCACAATAGATAAAGCGGCTTTTGGGAATTGGTAATAAGGCATCTGAACTTTGGACAATAGTAAAATCGATATCCGCTTTATCTTTTAATAGGGGTTTAGGTTGTCCAGATGGTGCTGGTTGCGATGCAATAACTAACTCAACGGTTGAATGTGATTTCACCCAAATTTGAACTTCATTATTGATATAACCTATAGCCTTTAAAATATCTTGATAGCGTGCATTATAAGGTTGGTCTAAAATTGGCTCATAATGAGCGATTCGATTCCTAAAATCATTGATTTTCTTTATAAGAGCAAAAAACTCACCTCGAGATAGGGATAGGTTACTATAGCTAAATTTAGAGAAATTAGTTCGCCAAAATTTATTGTAATCAGCGTGAAGTAGGAATGTCCAAAACTCAAATGTGCTACTAGCGACTACATCGTCGATAGAGTTTGATTTTGCGTTTGACTTTGCTTTTTGTAGGCTATCTTTGCTTTTGGGTTTGAGCATATCAATAAAGTTAGGATCTTCATGCCAATCATCACGATTGAATGCTTCTTTTAGTACCCATTGTATGCGATTTCGTAAAGTTACTTCTAATATATGTAATGGAAACAACAGAGATTTTGATAATCTAGCATTATATAGATATTGATGAAATGCTTTTTCGTAATCATAACCAGCGCTCCTCATATAAGGAAGCAGTCTTTCAATAGATAGGCTTGTTTCAATCCATTGTGCTTTTTGTTTTAAGTTAACTATTTCTGTATATGGGTAAGGTTGTTGACTTTCCGCCATGTTTTTCTATAATCCCTTTCAGAGCAGTTTTTTGGCCCCACTGGCAACTTGTGTTGTTATGCGCCCTTAAACAATCTACTTAGAGTCCCGAGGCGAGCTTTAGTTAGCAGACCTTGGGATTTGTCTTTTGGGGATATAATAAACAAAACAATTAGCCTAGTCCTCTCAAAAAATAGAAATTAATATCATCTTCTTTTTCTTCAAGTAACCTAATTTGATCTGAATATTTTCCACTAAATATTTTTATTTATTCGACTTTATCTTTGTTGCTTTCTAAATGCTGGGAAGGGAATTGCTTATCTTGTTCGAAGGTCATTAATTTTTTAGTAAGTACTTTCATAAGAGTACTTTTTTTCATTGAAATAATGGCTTGTTGTGCTGGTTTTAACCATGTTGCAGGTTTTGGCTCTTTAGATTGTTCTGTTGGCGGTATAACAGCGGGTGGCTCTTGTACCATTGGGCTGTCTGGTGAAGGGGTTAACAAACCACTGGGTGCGACTAGCTGAATATCGGCAGGTAGTAGTGGCAACTGCTGTTGTAATGCCCTTACGGTTGAAGGGTGGGGGTGACCAATAGCAATGGCAAAACCATTTTTACGCGCTAAATTAATAGCACGATTAAGCTGTTGTCGGGTTTCTGCTTCTGTTTGCACATTATCTAAAAATACATGCCGGCGTAAAGAAGGAACGCCAGCCGCTTTGGCTGCTGTGGCCGCTTGCGTATTGCCAATGGTGACACTATCAAGAAAATAGAGATCAGAATGATTAAGGGCTTTGATCACTCTATCCATCGCTTGCCTATCCGATGTCATCGCACTCCCCATATGATTATTCATACCCACAGCATAAGGCACACGATTAATTGCATTTTGAATAATGCGATTAATTTCAGCCTGATCCATGGAAGGCTTTAAGGTATCTTTTTCTAATGGTTGTTTGCTAATGGGTGCCATTGGCATATGAATAAGAATCTCTCGTCCTTGGGCATGGGCTTTTGTTGCCATCTCTTTACCATGGGGCGAGTTGGGTAAGATGGCAATAGAAACGGCTGTTGGCAGTTGTAAGATTTGGTTATCTTCTTTTTTTCGATAACCAAAATCATCAATAACAATGGCCAACTTTGCCGAAAAAGCAGGTGCACTGAATAGAAAACTTAGCAACATTAAACTAAGTGTTAGCGCGATATTTCGTTGTAATGTGCCAAGTAAATGCAAAACTACCTCCCAAGCCAAGGAACTGGGTTGACTGCTTTTCCTTGGCGTCTAATTTCAAAATAGAGCGCTGAGCGCTCTTGTCCACCACTGTTTCCTACCAAGGCGATAGGTTGTCCAGCTTTGACTTGTTGACCAACATTGACTAACGCACTTTGGTTATAGCCATAAAGGCTCATATCCCCTTTACCGTGCTCAACGACGACCACTAAACCATACCCTTGTAGCCAGTCGGCTAACAGCACCCGACCATCCGCAATCGCTTTTACTTCAGTGCCTTGTGCCGCGGGGATCACAATTCCTTTCCAACGTAATTCACCCGAGCCGGAAATAGACTCACCAAAGCGGTGTAATAAACTGCCTCTAATAGGCCAAATAGCCTGACCTGCAGGTTTACCCAATCCGCCAGTACGGGACATTAAAGAGCGTTCTTCGGCGGTGGGTTTATAGGTCGAACCACGCTGTTGCGCTTCACGTTGCTTGGCGGCAATACGAGCAGCTTCCCGTGCTTCACGCTCAGCTCGCGCTTTGGCTTCACGCTCTGCTTGAGCAATTTTATTTCTTAAGCGTGTTTCATTAGCACGCATGGTGGCTAAATTGCGTTGATCTTCTTTTAAGGTTGATTCTAGTTGCGTTAATGTTTTTTGACGTGCAGCTAGCGCATTATCTAGTTTTTGTTTCTCTTGTTGCTGTTTGGTGAGTACCTGCTTTTGCTCGTTCTGTTTCGCTTGTTGGGCGTCTTTTTCTGCCTGTAGCTCTTTGGAAGTTTGAGCCAATTGCTCCATTGACTGTTTACGCGCTTCATTTATATAACTGTAATAGGCTAAGATCCGCTCTTCTCGCTGACCTTCTTCACCGCGAAACAGTAACTCAATACCTTGATGTTTCCCTTGTCGGTAAGCCGCATCGAGTTGGCGTGCTAGCAGTGCTTGTTGCTCGTTATATTGCTTTTGCAATCGGGCAATATTTGCGGTGATGGTTTTGATCTCTTTAGCTAAGGTTTGTAAGCGGTTTTGCGTCTCATGCACAGAGCGGCTGGCATTAGCGATTTGCGTCTCTTGTGATTTGAGTTGTCCAAGTAAAGCCGTGCGCTGTTTTTGTTGCTCTTGAACGCGCTTTTCTTTTTCAGCAATGGTGGTTTGCAGATCTTTTAACTGACTACGATTATCCGTTAATGTATTGGCAAAAGCGCTGATTGCAGAAAACAGAGATGTGCTAATCAGTAGCGTGATTAACGGTAAAGAAAATACACGGTAAGTACGGTGTGTTGTGTTCTGAAGATCCTTTTTCTCTGCCATCTGACCAAAGTACCTTTAATAACAGTTTATAAGATTATTTCATGTCGCTAATCAACTGACCAGTTAACAGGAAATAAAGTCGTAATTTCAGATAATACCTAACAGTTAATCTAATGAACTCAGAGATGATAATAAAGCAATAATAGTCGGAAAGAGGAAAAAAGCAGCACAATGTGTAACAGCGCAATAGAATAGCTATCACGCTGTACACAGGATAAATTATTGTTCGACGATGGTACCCCACAGATCATATTCATCAGCATGCTCAATCAGCACACGTACGATCTGTCCTGGCTCGACATCAAACTGCTCATTAAGGTAAACAGCACCATCAATTTCCGGCGCGTCCGCCATACTACGGCCAATAGCACCTTCTTCATCCACTTCATCAATGATAACCGGTAAAACTTTACCTATTTTCTCTTGCAGACGCTCGGTGGAAATTTGTTGCTGTAGTTGCATAAAACGATGGTAACGCTCTTCTTTTACCTCTTCAGGAACTTGATCAGGTAATTCATTCGCTTTCGCACCTTCAACGGGGCTATATTTAAAACAACCCACGCGATCTAAACGAGCTTCGGTCAAGAAATCCAATAGCATTTGGAAATCTTCTTCTGTTTCCCCCGGGAAACCGACAATAAAGGTTGAACGTAACGTTAATTCAGGACAAATTTCTCGCCAACGTTTTACACGCTCTAAAGTACGTTCAACAGAGCCTGGACGCTTCATTAATTTCAGCACTTTCGGGCTAGCGTGTTGTAGCGGAATATCTAAATAAGGTAAAATTTTGCCTTCTGCCATTAATGGAATAACCTCATCCACATGTGGATAAGGGTAAACATAATGTAAACGTACCCAAATACCCAATTTTGCCAGTTGTTCACATAAACTGACCATACTGGTTTTAACTGGCATACCATCCCAAAAACCGGTTTGATGTTTGGTATCAACCCCATAAGCGGAAGTATCTTGTGAGATAACCAGTAACTCTTTCACCCCAGCATTGACTAATCTTTTCGCTTCATTTAACACTTCACCAATTGGGCGACTGTCTAAATCACCTCGCATTGAAGGAATAATGCAAAAAGTACAACGGTGATTACAACCTTCAGAAATTTTTAGATAAGCGTAATGACGAGGGGTTAATTTAACGCCCTGCTCGGGAACCAAGCTGGTAAATGGGTTATGGGAAGGTTTGGGAACATAGTGATGAATATGTGATAACACTTGTTCATAACTATGAGGGCCGGTGATTTCCAGCACTTTTGGGTGAACTTCACGGATTTGATTTTCTTTGGCACCTAAACAACCGGTGACGATAACTTTACCGTTTTCATCGAGTGCTTCGCCAATGGCTTCAAGAGATTCTTGTACTGCGCTATCAATAAAGCCACAGGTATTGACGATGACTAAATCAGCATCATCATAGGTAGGAACAACTTGATAACCTTCTGTACGCAGTTCGGTGAGGATACGTTCAGAGTCCACTAAATTTTTAGGACAACCTAAAGAAACGAATCCAATTTTAGGCACTTGGTTTGTTTGCGACATGCTCGTGTTCTCAATACTTTTAATAAATAACAAATAGTGGTTGTATCTCAGACAGGTGTGAAATTCTACGTACGAGTGACTATTTTTGTCACAGGCTTTGATGATGAATGCTGATTTCTTAATAGCTTACCTGAAGAGAGATCCGGTAAAGTGAAAAGAGAGACTCTTTTAAACGCTGTTTTACAGGATTTTTCGGCGCTAATGGTACATAAATCCGTCAATAAAAAAAATGATTGTTGAGAAACTTTCCGCAAAAACTGAAAGAGAAACGAAGGAATAGGCTGTAATTGCGCCATGACAAAGGTATACTTTGGCTCTTTAATACTATTTTTAACTAACGAGAGTGATTGCATCCTATGCTGCAAGAAGTAATGCAATTTTTTAGCCGGCACACCCTGTTAAGTTTTATCTGGATTGCGCTGCTGGTGGCGGTCATTGTATTGACCTTTAAAGGCCTTTTTTCTAAAACGAAAAATATTTCCCGTACAGAAGCGATTTCTTTGATAAACAAAGAGAATGCGGTTTGTGTTGATATCCGTAGCCGTGATGAGTTCCGTAAAGGACACATCATCGATTCTATCAATTTAACGCCTTCTGAGATCAAAAGTAACAATATTGCTGAGCTGGAGAAATATAAATCACAGCCGGTGATTGTGGTATCACCATCAGGTATTGAGGGTGCAAAACCTGCTGAAAGCCTTATCAAATTAGGTTTTGAAAAAGTCTTTATTTTAAAAGATGGTCTTTCAGGTTGGAGTGGTGAGAATTTACCACTGGCAAAAGGTAAAAAGTAACGAGCGGGCAGATTGAGTTCTATACTTACTGCTATTCAATTTAATAAGGATATAAAAAGGTAAGATTATTATGTCAGAACAGCAAAACCAAGAGATGACTTTTCAAATTCAACGTATCTACACAAAAGATATCTCTTTCGAAGCGCCAAATGCCCCACAAGTTTTCCAAAAAGAGTGGCAACCAGAAGTTAAATTAGATTTAGATACTTCTTCTAATACGCTAGCTGAAAATGTATATGAAGTTATCTTACGTGTCACTGTTACGGCAACAATGGAAGAAGAAACCGCTTTCCTGTGTGAAGTACAACAAGCAGGTATCTTTACTGTTGAAGGTATCGAAGGTACACAATTAGCACATTGCTTAGGTGCATACTGCCCGAACGTATTATTCCCTTATGCACGTGAATGTATCACCAACTTAGTAGGTCGTGGTACTTTCCCACAATTAAACTTAGCACCTGTTAACTTTGATGCGTTGTTTATGAACTACTTACAGCAACAACAGCAACAGGATGCAGCAAACTCAGGAGTTGAAGAAGCTTAATGAACGCTTCTATGACAGTTATCGGTGCCGGTTCATACGGCACCGCTTTAGCGATTACCTTAGCGCGTAATGGGCACGATGTTGTGCTGTGGGGGCATGATCCCAAGCACGTTGCGGCATTAGAACAAGCGCGCTGTAATCAAGCCTTTCTGCCCGATGTTTCCTTTCCTGATAGTTTATATATGGAAGCTTCTTTGCAAAAAGCGATTGAAGCGAGCCGTAATATTCTTGTGGTGATCCCAAGCCATGTGTTTGGTGAAGTACTGCAACAAATCAAACCCTTTTTACGTCAGGATGCGCGTGTTGTTTGGGCGACAAAAGGTCTTGAAGCACATACTGGTCGCTTATTACAAGATGTTGCCCGTGAAGTATTAGGTAATGAAATCCCGCTCGCAGTATTATCTGGCCCTACTTTTGCTAAAGAGCTTGCAGCGGGTTTACCCACCGCGATTGCAGTGGCCTCGACGGATAATCTCTTTTTAGAACAGTTACAACAGCTATTTCATTGTGGTAAAAGCTTCCGAGTCTATAAAAACCCTGATTTTATCGGTGTGCAACTGGGGGGCGCTGTTAAAAACGTGATTGCTATTGGTGCGGGTATGTCTGATGGTATGGGATTTGGCGCTAATGCGCGTACTGCACTTATTACCCGTGGTCTGGCCGAAATGAGCCGCTTAGGTAAAGCCTTAGGTGCAGATGCGGCAACTTTTATGGGCATGGCTGGTTTGGGTGATTTAGTTTTAACCTGTACTGACAACCAATCACGCAATCGTCGCTTTGGTATGATGCTAGGTCAAGGTTTAGATGTTGATACAGCCCAAGAGAAAATTGGTCAGGTAGTCGAAGGTTATCGTAACACCAAAGAAGTTCGCGCATTAGCCGAACAAGTGGGTGTAGAAATGCCAATCACCGAACAGATTTACCAAATTTTATATCAACATAAAGATGTAAAAGAGGCTGCATTGGCTTTATTAGGGCGAGCAACCAAAGATGAGATAGACAGCAGCCTGTAGTCAGTTTATTTTAAATAATATTCTTAGGGTATCTGTTTTAACTATCCATTTGTTTGAAAATTCAAAGCCTAAGTATTTACTTAGGCTTTCGTGTAAAAAATGAGAGTGAGTATGTCGCTAGAAGAACTAACAAGAGTCTGGGATCATATTAAGAGCGAAGCGCGTGCATTGGCAGATTGTGAGCCAATGTTAGCCAGTTTCTTTCATGCGACACTTCTCAAACACGAAAATTTAGGTAGTGCATTAAGCTATATGCTGGCCAATAAGCTGGCAACTCAGACTATGCCAGCCATTGCAGTACGCGAAATTGTTGAAGAGGCTTATAGTCACGATAGCTCAATGATTGAGTCGGCCGCTTGTGATCTCTCCGCGGTACGCCTACGTGATCCCGCGGTAGATAAATATTCAACCCCATTGCTTTATTTAAAAGGGTTTCATGCACTACAAGCCTACCGTATTGCCCATTGGCTATGGCAACAAAATCGCCAAGCGCTAGCCATTTATCTACAAAACCAAATATCAGTCACCTTTGGGGTGGATATCCACCCAGCGGCACGTATTGGACACGGTATTATGCTCGACCATGCGACAGGTATTGTGATTGGTGAAACGGCGGTGGTTGAAAATGATGTCTCCATTTTACAATCTGTGACCTTAGGGGGAACAGGTAAAACTGGGGGCGATCGTCATCCGAAAGTGCGTGAAGGGGTAATGATTGGCGCAGGAGCTAAAATTCTTGGTAATATCGAGATTGGTCGTGGTGCTAAAATTGGTGCTGGCTCGGTAGTATTACATGAAGTACCAGCTCATACTACGGTGGCCGGGGTGCCTGCCCGCATTGTCGGTCGTCCTGATAGTGAAAAACCGTCATTCGATATGGATCAACACTTTAATGGTGTTGTACCCGGCTTTGAGTGTGGTGATGGTATTTAACTATGCATGCCCAAGCTAAGGTTACCCTTGCTGAACTAAAAGAGTGCTTACAGGCTGAATATATTGGTGATAAAAAACCCTTTAGTTGGTTAAGACTGTTTCATCGAGTGTTTTTCTGTCAGCGTTCCCGTTACCTATTTTGGTGGCGGGTAGCACAATATTTTTATTTCTCTCCCCATCGCTTTTTACATAAATTAGGTATTCGGATCGGTGCTAGCAATAACCGTAAATACTGTAATGATATCTCGTTAAAAACCCGTATTGGTAAAGGCCTTTCTTTACCACACCCGATTGGCATTGTACTGACTAATTACTGTCAACTGGGGGAATATGTCACTATTATGCAAGGGGTGACTATTGGCGTAAAAGAGAAAGGGGGAAAAGCCAATATCCAAGTAGGAAACCATGTTTATATTGGCTGTAATTCATCCATTATTGGTGGAGAGATTAATATTGGTGATAATGCGATTATTGGCGCCCATGCATTAGTATTAAAGGATGTGGGAGAAGGGTGTCGGTATATCAATAAGATGAATTTTGAAATTAATAAATATTGCTGAAAATAGATAATGAAAAACAATATGCCCAAAATTACCGTATTAATGTCGGTATACAATGATGAGAAATACCTTCAGGAGTCTATTGATTCTATATTAAATCAAACATTTAAAGAATTTGAGTTTCTTATCATTAATGATGGCTCAACGGATAACTCATTATCTATTTTAAAAGAAAATGCCAAAAAAGATCCCAGAATAAAACTGATTATTAATGAACAAAATATCGGATTGATCGCTTCTTTAAACAAAGGATTACAATTAGCTTCATGTGATTTAGTCGCTAGAATGGACTCAGATGATATTGCCGTTTCAACCAGACTAGAAGCGCAATATCAATTTATGTTACAACATCCTGAAGTGAGTGTTTGTGGTGGTGCTTTTATCTACCAAGAAGAGCCAAATAGAATTAATACTTATCCAGAAACACATAGTGATATTGTGATTTCTAGTCTTTATGATTGCTCCTTAGCGCATCCAACCATTATCTATCGTAAGCAAGATATATTATCTGTTGGTGGATATGATAAAGCAGACCTCTATGCAGAAGATTATGGTTTATGGGTGAACTTAATTATTGCTGGAAAATTTAAGCTCCATAATCTTCCTGTACCACTTCTTTATTATCGTACTCATCCAAATGTCGATCGCTCACAATATAAAGCGATACAAAAAGATACAGCAGAAAGAGTAGGGCGAAAATTATTAATATATTTTGGCATTGAAGTGAATAAAGAGGATTATTCATTATTATTGGATAATGATAAAAAAACAGTAGAGCAAGTAGTACGCTGTAAAAGGTTACTTGAAAAGATTAACCAACAATTTAATGCTAAAGAGTATCGAAAAGAGTTAATACAAAAAAATGAATTTAAGAAAAGATTATTAGAAAGAAAGGTATTAGTAACTGATTTTTCATCATTTTTAATAAAAGTAAGTGCAAGATGGTATTTCTTGATAAGAAAAATAACTAAAAAAGCTAAGAAATAAAACCGAAAGATAAAAAAGATAAAAAGAAGATATAAAATAAGAAAAGCTAAAACTAGCACAAAGCATATACATAAAAATGACCTCGAGACAATAAAGTCTCGAGGTCATTTTTTATGGTTATAAATTAAAAAGATAAATTAATCTCTTAATAATGCACCAGGATAGCCTAATTGACGCCATGCCTCAAAAACAACCACGGCAACCGTATTAGAAAGATTCATACTGCGGCTATCTGCTAACATTGGTACACGGATTTTTTGTTGTGTTGGCATATTATCCAACACATAAGGTGGTAAACCTCGTGTCTCAGGGCCAAAGAGTAGATAATCCCCATCTTGATAATTTACATTACTATGGGCGGGAGTACCTTTAGTGGTTAATGCAAACAACCGCGCACCTGTCGGTGATTGTGCATTATCAGGGCTTAATCCTTCACTTTCTAAAAAAGTATAATAATCGTGATGCTGTTTGATATCAGCAAACTCACGATAATCAAGCCCTGCACGGCGTAGCCGTTTATCATCCCAAGTAAAACCCAATGGTTGGATCAAATGAAGATGAAAGCCTGTGTTGGCACACAGGCGAATAATATTACCCGTATTCGGTGGAATTTCGGGTTCAAATAAGACGATATTGAGCATATTTCTAATTTAGAAAGTTACTGTTATTTTAGATTCATTTTTAATGTTTCTAGATGAAGCTTCCAAACTATTCTTTTCTTGAAAAAATAGTTCATTAATGTTAATGAGACAAATTCTATTATCAATACACTATATGATGCGCCTATTAAACCATAATTTTTTATAAGACAATAAGATATAGGAATACTAAGTAGAACCATAATAAACATTTTTTTTGATAGAAATGAATAGCCTGACGAACGAACAATAAATCTAGATGATAGCATTCCAAGGTTTGAAAACATTGTTGATATACATAATATTTTTAATAAATAGTAAGCATTGATATATTCTTCACCAAAAAGTAAATTTATAAAAAGCTTACCAAATAAAGTTATAAAAGAAAGAACTAGTAATGATATTAATGTTATAATAATGTTAAGTTTTACTCCTATTCTAATCGCTTTATTATCATCTTTTTCTCCAAATATAGAAGGTAGTGTTGAACTTATTAGTGCAGATAAAATGAATGCCCATGAGCTTGATAATGTTACTGCAACTGAATAAATTCCTAAACTGTAATCACTGTCTAAGTAAGAAATCATAAATTGATTTATTCTAGTATAAATAGCAATTGATAATGAGGAGAACACAATTGCTAAACCAGAGCTTAATATATATTTATTATACCTTGATTTTTTTTTGACAACGATTTCTTTTACTAGATTCATTTTATTAAATAAAATGAATCTAATCAAAAATGGGAGAAAGGTTGTTATAATTATTGGTATGGATAAATAGATAGGGTTATATTTCTTGTAAGCTATTATAAACTGAATGCTTAATCCTAAAGTTAATCCAACCATATTAGATATAGTATTTTGTTTTGATTTAAGGATGGCATTGTTATAAATTGAATAAACATCTATGGAAGAAAAATAACATGCTACAGAAATAGCAATAGAGAATATAAAAGTTAAATTATTTTTGTATGAATAAAAATATATAAGAAGTGGTATAGTTATAGTTATATAAATAATAGTGCGTATAAGGAAAGTAGATTTTATTAGTTTAATACCAGAACGATTATTTTTTGATACTCTTTTGAAAATAATGTTGTCATTACCCAATTGTGCAATGATTTGAACTATTTGAAATGTAGCGGTTGCTAAAGCAATAATACCAAATGTTTCTGGACCAACGTATTTAGCAACATAAGAAGTGACTAAGAATAATCCTATGATGGAGATTGCTTTTTCAGAAATCATCCAAATAGCATTATGTAATATTTTTTTATTCAATATAGTAGAAACCTAATTTTATATTTTAAATATATAAAAATTGTAGTAGAGTATAATTGAAAGTATTTTCAATTATACTCTTTTTATCTCTATAGAAAGAAAACTAATCGTTACCAAAGAGATCACGAGTATAAACTTTTTCTTCCACATCGTTTAGCGCTGTAGCCATTCTATTGGTAATAATGACATCAGACATGGCTTTAAACTCATCTAAATCACGAATGAGTTTTGAGTTAAAGAAAGTCTCTTCTTTCATTTCTGGCTCATAAATTACCACTTCAATGCCTTTTGCTTTAATACGCTTCATAATGCCTTGAATTGAAGATGAGCGGAAATTATCAGAGCCTGATTTCATAATTAAGCGGTAAACGCCAACAATCTTTGGTGATTTAGCGATAATAGAATCAGCGATAAAGTCTTTACGGGTGCGGTTAGCTTCAACAATGGCACCAATAATATTATTCGGTACTGATTCGTAATTTGCTAACAGTTGTTTAGTATCTTTTGGTAAGCAGTAGCCACCATAACCAAATGATGGGTTGTTATAGTGATTACCAATACGCGGATCTAAACAAACACCTTCAATAATTTGTCTTGCATTTAGACCGTAAGCTTGGGCGTAGCTATCAAGTTCATTAAAATAAGCAACACGCAGTGCGAGATAAGTATTAGCAAATAACTTAATAGCTTCTGCTTCTGTAGAATCAGTAAAAAGAACATCAATATCTTTTTTTAATGCCCCTTGTTGTAAAAGCTCAGCAAATTTCTCTGCTCTTGCAGACTGCTCACCAATCACAATACGAGATGGATAGAGGTTATCGTAAAGGGCGCGACCTTCACGTAAGAACTCAGGAGAGAAGATAATATTATCGGTATTATATTTCTCTCTCATCTGTTTAGTAAAACCAACCGGAATGGTTGATTTTATAATCATAGTGGTGTTTGGATTATATTCTAAAACATCACGAATAACCGACTCGACAGAAGAGGTGTTAAAGTAGTTAGTTTTAGGATCATAATCGGTAGGAGTGGCAATGATAACAAATTCAGCATCTTTATAAGCGAATTCTTTATCTAAAGTTGCCGTAAAGTCGAGCTCTTTAGTGGCTAAAAACTCTTCAATTTCTTTATCAGAGATAGGAGAGATTTTTTTGTTTAATAGTTCGACTTTTTCTTTATTGATATCTAATGCAACAACTTTGTTGTGCTGGGAAAGGAGTATCCCGTTAGATAGACCGACATAGCCGGTTCCTGAGATGGTGATTTTATACATGTTAATTTTATTTCCTTAAATAATATTTATATAGTATTTTTTTTATATTTTTATGCAAAATACAACGGAATATAAAGTATTTTAAAATATTTTTATAAAATTGATATCGAGTTATTAAATTAAAATTTAATAATTCTTTTTGTGTGAACAAGTCATTTTTAAAATGAGCCAATCCAGTTCTTCTGGATAATGAACCTATATCGAAGTTGACATCGACAAATATATGTGGAAGGTTTTGTAGTTTCTTTTCTTTATATATTAATCTAGCCCAAAGAGCATAATCTTCAGAGCTTCTAATATGTGCATATCCATCAGTTTCTAAATAATCTTTACGACGAAAAAAAGCTGTTACATTGTTTATAGGAGATTTTATTTTAATTGTTTTTAGTATTTCCGAATGGAGCATTGGGACATTTCTTATTGAAATTTTATGATTATTGTCATCGAGTTCTCTTATTAATCCACCACACAAAGATATGTCGTTATTTTTCTGCATGAATTCATATTGTATTGCTAATCTGTCTATTGTAGATACATCATCGGAATCCATTATAGCTATATAATCACAAGAAGTACATTTGATTCCATAATCTCTTGCATAGCCTGGACCTTTATTATGATCGTATCGAATTATTTTTATATATGAATATTTATTCGAAAATGTTTTTATAAGATTATTTAATTGAGTAGATATAAGGCCATCACAAATAATTAGAATTTCATCTGCTGGATGTGATTGTTGAACTATTGATTCAATAGCTTTTTTAAATAGGTGAATATTAGTATTTATATAAATAGGTATAACAACACAAATTGTATTATTTTTCATAAGATTTATTTTCAGATAAAATATTTTCCCACATATTTATAATTATTTTACTTGAATAATTACTTGAAACCAAAGGAGAGTTAATAGCTAATTTTCTCTGTAACGATTCGTTTCTTATGAAAAAATCTAACTTTTCTATAAATAGTGAATCGTTGTTATAATCGACTAGGTAACCATTATAGTCATTTTTTACTATTTCGGATGGACCTGTTTTACAATTAAAAGAGATAATAGGTATGCTAAAATGTTGGGACTCAATTAAAACCATTGGTAAACCTTCGAATCGCGAGGTCATTAAATATAGCTTTGCTTTCTGATAATAAGAAATAATATCTTTTGTAAATGGAAAAATTTCTATATTTTTTACACCTGTTTCATTAATAGTTTTTTCTAATTTTTTTCTATCATTGCCATCACCAACAATTAGTAATTTCCAATTTTGCGTGTTTGCTTTACTCCATAATTGTATTAGTCTTTCAAAATTTTTAGCATAGCACAATCTTCCTATAGCAAGAGCTATGTTTTTTCTTTGGTCAAAGTTGAAATTATATTTATATTCTTCATATGGGTTAATATTAGGTATGGTATAAATATTATTTAAATTATACTCACTATTGAGTAATTTTTTATCATGTTCAGTTAATACTATAACTTTATCTGCCAGTCTATAGCTTAATAACTTTAATTTTCTAATTAAAAATCTATAAGACTCAAAAGACGTATGTTCTGATAAAAAAATATTAGTTATTTTAAATAGCTTAAATAATAATGCAGTTTCAATCGATAATCTTCCCATAGATACTATAATTTTAATAGCTGAAGGGTCTTCTTGAGCAATATTTTTCATATTAAATAGTTTAATAATATGGTGTTTACTTTTTAAGAATTCTATTTTTATTTTTTTATTTATTTCAAATAAAGGTGTTGTATTTTTCCTGTAAAGAGAATAAATATAAATATTGAAATTTTTATCAGCTAATTTATTTACAAGAGTAATTAATGCTCTTTCAGTACCACCACCAGTTGTTATATCAGTTATAAAAAATAATAGTTTCTTCATGTTAAATTTTCTTACTATAGATAATAAATAAAGCAATTGAATAAAAAGGTACAGAAAAATATGTTTCAGTCATGGTTTCTAATAGCATAACAAAAAGAGTACATCCCATTAACAATGTTATTTTTGTGTTAAAGAATTTTTTTGTTATCATAAAATATAAGATAGAAAACGGTATTAATCCAAAGCTGTATATTATTTGGATAAAATAAAAATCAATGGGAAGATATTCTTCAATATTAGTTCCAATAAAAAAATTAGGGAAACCTATGGAATTAAATAAAATGTTTCCAAACCATAATCTACTAGTTAAGAGATCATTAACTTCATAAAGAAAACTATCTATTTTAAAAAATAAAATAAAATAAAATTGAATTATAATAATGGAGAAAGAAAATAAAAAAAGTAAAGTTTTTATTTTCTTTCTTGGTAAAAATTGATTACTTTTTTTATATATTGTGCAAATAAGGAAAAGAAAATAAAATAAAACCGATAGTAATAAACTAGTTCTAGAATATGTCAAATATAATATTGTAAGTATAATAATAAATATTACACTTACAATAAATAATCGAGTTGTAATTTCTTTAATTTTTAATTCTGAAAAAAGGGCTGTTACTGTGAATAACATTAAAGAATATTGCCCCAACGTATTTGGATTATCAAATCCAGCTGTAAACCTTTCTCCAAACCTATCATCTTCTAAAAAATAATATTCACTAAAATATGCGGAAAAACATATAAATATAATGGTTATAATATTTGAAAATATTATAATTTTAAGTATGTTTTCCCATTTTATTTTTGATGCCAATATTAGCATGGATATGATTAGTAAAAAACCTAAATAACTTTTGTTAGAGAAGAAAAATAATCCAATAATGGATAGAATAGTAAATATTGCCAAATAAAATTTTGTTCTTGTTTTTGATAATAGAAAGGCTGAAGTGACAGATGAAATTATAAGAAATACATTTATAAAATTCTTGATTTGAAAAATAAATTCATTATTTATAATTAATGAGAAAAAACCACTTTTTATAGAATATAAAACATACAATAAAAAAAACATTATAATAAAAGGGTCGTATTTTAAATTTTTAATCATCATGTTATATTTTTTTATTGGGTAGGATATGTATTCTAATTAATGTTTTTATTATTTTATATAGATCATTCCTATTTGTTATATAGGTAAATGCAGAAATAACACTTTTTAATGAATTAAGATAATTTTTTTTTGCACGCAATATCTTTGCATTAATAAGGCATTCAATAATTTTGTATTGTTTTTTTTCTATATCATTTAGTTTATATAAATTTTTTCTTTCATACGACTGTCTTATTCTATAAGCTTCCTCTGATTTATTACTATTAGTTATTCTTTTTTCATTATGATCATTATGAATAAAGAGCTTTTCATTTAATGATTTAATTTTTTTACCTGCCATGAATAATTTTAGCATTAATATATGGTCTTGGTAGCGAGGGGAATGAGTAAATAATCCTACTTCTAATAGTGATTCTTTCTTACTCATAATCATTGGAGTGTAAGCATTACCATTTAAGATAAATTCTTGAATGCTTCCTACTCTACTATAACAATTGCTAATATCCAAGAAATTATTATTTTTTTTAAAAAACATATTACATACACTGACATCAATATTATTATTGATAATATGTTCCACCTGACTCTCTATCTTTTTTTCTAAATATATATCATCATCATCTAAAAAAGTAATATATTCTCCTTTAGATTCGATAATTCCTCTATTTCTAGCTAATGAACCACCCACATTGATACCATCAAAAATGTATATTATTTTATTATTGCGATTATATTTTTTTATTATTTTGACTGTTTGTTCGTGGTGTAAATTACTAGAATTATCATCTACCACGATTATTTCTATGTTTTTATATGATTGAGATAATACGCTGTCTATTGCTCTTTCTAAAAAATGCGGTCTTCCATATGTAGGAATTATAACAGAGACTAAAGGAAGATCATTTGATACGATTAATTTATTCATTTTCGTATAATTACTACTGTTGTTTATATATTATATTGATTTTCTAAATTAATAATTAGATGTGATATAAAGATGTTGTATATATAGTCATCATTTTTAATCATGTAGTCTAATTTTTAGAAAAGCTACCGCACTGGGTTTATGGCCCCCAGAGCGCCAAAAAATTTCTCGATAATCTCTTATCTATCTGTAATATAAGAGTTTTATTATATAAGCATACTTTAACAGTACGCAAAACCGCTCTGAGATTAGACTCTTCAAACCCGCGGGTCAAGTAATTGATGGGTATTCTAACATTGATTAGGTATATATAAATATCGGAATATCGACTGAATTAGCAAGATCATTCTGAAATATCTATAAAGATGGGAATGAAAAGAATATGCCACCTATTCTTCAATAGATGGCAGAATAATTTAATATAGTAATTTTATTACTGAATTAAGCTTGTTGTGATTTATTTACCACACTCCCTCTCGGCAACCAAATCTCTACTCTTAATCCCCCTAATGGGCTATCGTCAGCTTTTACATGGCCTCGATGTTGACTAATTGCGGTTTCAACTATTGCCAGTCCCAGCCCTGTACCGCCGGATTCTCTATCACGTGCTTCGTCCGTACGATAAAAAGGTCGGAAAATATGCTCGCGATCTTCTGGGCTAACCCCTGGGCCATCATCATCAACAATAATAGTGATACCCTGATTTTGTTCGGTAAAGGCCACTTCAATACGAGAATGTGAATAACGCAAGGCATTGCGAACGATATTTTCAAAGGCACTCGCTAATGAATAAGGATTGCAATAAATTGTCCATGGGCCTGGTGGGGCGGTTACTGTTAGAGTTTTATTGCTTTGTTCAGCCTCAAATTTCGCATTATCTAAAATATCGTTCCAAAGCTCATTCGCTTTTACGGTTTCGCGTAATAACTCATTTTTATATTGATTGCGGGAAAGCACTAATAAGTCATTGATCATGCCATCTAGCCGCTGTGTTTCTGTTTCAATACGCTCTAGCTCTTTACTTTCACCGCTACGACGACGTAGTAATGCACTGGCAAGCTGTAATCGAGTTAACGGGGTGCGCAATTCATGGGAGATATCAGAAATTAATCGCTGTTGCGCTTCAACCATGCGTTCTAAGGCGCTGATCATCTGATTAAAACTAGTGCCTGCCGCTAAAAATTCTTGCGGGCCGGTTTCCAGCTCAGGGTGAGGACGCAGGTTACCTTTTGCTACATCATCCGCCGCATTTTTGAGTTTTCGGGCCGGTTTTGCCAAACTCCAAGAGAGCCAAACCAGTAGCGGTGTACTGATAAGCATGGTGAATATCAGTAATAAAAGCGGTTTATCAAATAATAAATTGATAAAATCAGATTGCGGGCTACTTGATGGGCGCACTAAGTAAAGTTGGTAGTGATCTTCACCATCTCTAATGGAAAAGGGGCCTAACATCTCAGAGCGACCGTATTTTTTCTTTTTCGGATGGTCTGCGTTATCAGATTGTCCCATAAAGTTTCTGACAACTTGTATTTCATTACGTTGAGCACCAATAATACGACCTTCACTGGTGACAATAATAAGACGTTGACCAGGTGGCGCCCATTTATCAATGGCGCGGATTAATCGCCGCCACCATAGCAGATCGTTAGCCGGATCTTGCGCTAGTTCGGCTTCTATATGTTGCTCTAGCATAACACCTTGACGGTATTCACTTTCAAGTAAAGTGGTAAGCTGGCGCGAGTCCAGCTTGGGTACCATCATAACTAGCACTAGAACTAATGCTAGTGTCAGCCAGAATATGGCGAATATACGCGCTGACAAACTGTTTATCATAAAGATTTTTTATTAAGTTATTGAAACCATAAGATAACCACGGCCACGTAATGTTTTAAACCAAGGCTGCCCGTCTGTTCTTTCCGGTAACTTACGACGTAAGTTGGAAATATGCATATCAATCGCTCTATCAAAAGGTGTTAAGCGTTTACCTAACACTTCTTGGCTGAGATGCTCGCGCGATACTACTTGTCCTAAATGCTGAGCAAGTAGATAAAGTAACGTAAACTCAGTACCTGTTAGCTCTAATGGTTCATTATCAAAGCTGGCCTCTTGTCTACCCGGATTAAGTTGTAACTTATCAACTTGCAATATCGGTGAGGTGTTGCCATCGGTCTGTTTCTGTTCACTCCAGTTGGAACGACGTAAAATAGCCCTAATGCGTGCAACTAGCTCTCTATCGTTAAATGGCTTAGGTAAATAGTCATCTGCTCCCAGCTCTAGGCCAAGTACACGATCAAGATCGCTGCCTCTTGCCGTTAACATAATGACAGGTGTTTGGAAATTTTGGCGTAACTCTTTAAGTGTCTCGATCCCGTTCTTACGTGGCATCATGATATCCAGTAATAACAAGTCAATAGACGCGTCCAGAAGTTTTAAGGCCTGTTCGCCGTCAGTGGCGAGCACAACATTAAAGCCTTCCATTTCAAGTAGTTCTTTCAATAGCGAGGTTAATTCGCGATCGTCATCCACTAATAAGATTTTATGCATTCGTCAATTCCTCCAAGAGAAAAATACGATAATAAATAGCGCGAATCTATGACTTTACGTTCTTTTACACGCTCTGACGCTAGTTTGCAGCCGTAAAGGTATAGTAATCCACATCGAGAACAATTACACATATTTAGGTCAGCATTAATAAGTCGGTATTATAACCGAATGAGGAGTGGGACAATGCGTAAAGTAGCAATGGTTGCACTAGCATCAATGTTTTTAGTAGCTCCGACGGTAGTAATGGCTGAAACATCAAATACAAATAATCAGCCTGCTGGGCAACAACAGTATAATGATAATTACCATTGTGGATACGGTTACGGTATGCATGATGGACGTGATAACCGAGGTCATCGTGGACAACGTGGCCATATGATGGGTAACAATAATTTCGGTGAGTCGCGTATGTTTAATGGTATTACATTAACAGAGCAACAACGCACTCAAATGCGCGATTTAATGCGCCAGCATCATCAAGATCGTTTTAATAACAGTGATTTTCGTCAGCGTCACGAAAATATGCATAAGCTAATTACCGCGGATAAGTTTGATGAAGCAGCGGTAAGAGCGCAAATACAAGATATGGACAAACAAGCAATAGAGCGCCGAGTTGAAATGGCGAAAGTTCATAATCAAATGTATCAGCTATTAACCCCAGAGCAAAAAGCGCAGCTAGAAAAGAATTATCAACAGCGAGTCTCTTCTGTTAGTCAGCAAAACCAGCAAACTCAAGAGAAAGCTAATTAGTGATTAAGTAAAGTCCTTTAGTAATGTAGTAAGAGTGTAGTAAAGCAGTACCTAGTTAGAGAGTAAGTAGCAACAACGAAGTTTTTTCCTTGCCATAGACACCATCCCTGTCTTTTGCAGCCCCTCTGGAGAGGGGCTTTTTTTTAATCTTTAAATAAGTTTATAAAAATTAAAGTATTATTATAAATGATGATAGGTTTATGATTAATAAAATACTTAAGTCTAGTTAAAATAAATGTAGTAATTTATTTATCTGACTTTATTTTTTTCACTATATAATTTATATACCAGTATATAAACTTTGTGTATTCTTTCTTTTTTAATAAAACTTTTGATAGTTTTTTTATTTCTTTATAATTAGTGGGCTTTACCAAGGGTATGTCTTTCCAAGGTGAAGAAAGAAGATAATTTAGATAATCTATATTATTATGGTGCATCATAGACCATGGTTTAGGATATCCTGCGTAATGAACAAATATAGCATCCTTAAGAATAGGTATATTTTCTTGGCAAAAACAATTAAATTGTTTTGTTAGAAACTGCACCTTATCTTCTAATATAATATTTAAAACATCTTGGTCAGGATAATAATATTTTCTTTTATTTATCAAATTGATAAATTTGGTTAGTATATCGTTTTTTACCCACTCTTTAGTATTAAATAGTATAACTCCAGAATTAAAATAAGGTGTTGTTTTTTTTATATTAAGAGACTCTTTATCTTTTATTAATACAAATTCGTCATTAACTGCAGCTATTAAATTGTTTTTAAATTCTATTTCAAAAAGATTCCCAAAGTTATTAAAGCACAATATGTCAGAATCAAGATATAAAACTTTTTCAGTTATGTTATATAAGAATTCTGGGATAACTAATCTATAATACATTGCGGTTGTTATTTCTAATGAGGATGGTAGATTATCAAAAATTGTTGTATCTATTTCATGAATGTGAAGAGAAAAGTTTTTAAATTCTAGATTTTTAAACTCATGAAAATTTTTCTTTTCTAATAAAGGAGTAAATATATGGAATATAATCTCTTTATTGCAATTATTTTTTAATATAGAATATATGGAAATACCTGCGTAATTAATAAATTTATGATCAACAGCAAAGGCTATATGAACCGGGTTTTCCAAATGATTGTTAATAATTTTATATGTTTTTTTTATAAATTCTTTCATAGCATCGAGTACACTAAGTGATAGTTAATTCATTTTAGTATGATAAAATTATCATATGCATAATAATACGTATAAATAAAATAAGAATGTATAATATTTTAAATAACTATAAAGTATTCTTTATTAGCATATAAATTTTTCCTTTTAGACTAACTTGAAGTATAATTTTCTCTGAGCGAGTTAAAGGAAAATTTCCTGTTTCTCTTAGCTTTATTAATCTCAATAACTTAAATCTTTTGAAAAACGAAAGTTTTTCTTTTCTTGAGTGAGATGGTAGCCAAGAACCTGAAAAATGGTGGATAGAAAATCCATGATATCCTACTTTAGGGCAACAAAAATAATATGCCGGAAATATGATTTCATTTTTGGTAAGATTGAGAGTGTTATTTTCATAAAATGGCGGACTTAAAGAGAATTTTGTTTTAAAATACTCTGTTATTCTTTGTGTGTTTGCTGTCAAATCAAGACCTTCTTTTGTTTCAAACCGTAAAGTCATATAGAGTTCTAATAAGTCTTTAATTATATGATTTTCTTTACATGCTCCCATAACTGCTGATGTGATAGGCCAGCAATTGCCTTCATGATATTCATGACAACTAAAAAAATCTAATGTTAAAAACTCATCAAAAGAATCAATCACTTCAACGTCTGTATCTAAATATATACCACCATTAATATAGAGGGCATAAAGCCTTATCACATCAGAAACAAAGGCCCATTTTTCATTGGAATAAGCTTCTGAAAGATATGAACAATTTATTTCACTAATACATTGCTCATTCCACTCAATAAATTCATAATCTGGTAATTTTTCTTTCCAGGTGGTGATGCAGTTTTTGACTAAATCTGATTTAGGAGCTTTGCCAACCCAGACATAGTGAATTTTTTTCGGTATCATTTATAATTCCTATATTTTATTTTCATTTATTTTATTGCATTATACAGATTATCATTTTCAAGGTATATTTTTATCATTATGAATATAAATTCAAGTTATATAGAGAATTATTCAGTTTTATGCGCAGAAAAATCTTTTGACGGTAAGAGTAAAAACTTTAACATAGCGTATTCAGTAGATAATAACTTTATAAAGTATGCTATAATTTCAATTATTTCAATCATTAAAAATGATAAAGAAAAATATCATTTCCATATTTTCTATTCTAATATATCTGATGATAATTTGGATAAAATAAAAAAGTTGGAGTTAGAAGGATGTGCTCTTACACTGTATAAGATTAATGTTAATATATTTAAAAATATGCAAGTGAAAGAAAATTTACCAATCTCTATGTATTTTAGACTTATTATACCTCAGGTATTACACCCTTTTATAAATAAAGTATTATATTTGGATGCAGATATTATTTGTATAAATAAATTAAGTGATATTTTTAGCTATAATTTAAAAAATAAAATTGCAGGTGTTATTAATCATGCCTATATAGACCCTTATGTGAGTAGTTTATCTTTGAATAATACCGAGTATTATTTTAATTCTGGTGTAATGTTGATAAATACAGAAGAATGGAAGTTAAATAAAATTTTAGAAAAATTTTTAATTAAAATTAATGAGAGTAATTATAAATATCCAGATCAAGATGTACTTAATATTTTATTGGAAAATAAAATATTATATTTAGATGGGAAGTATAATAGATTTATTGAGAATGTTAGAAAAAATGATAATACAACATTGATTCATTATACAGGAACACCTAAACCGTGGAAGGCATGGTATAACAATGATGACTTTTTCTATAGATGTTTTATTATATCTCCATGGAAAGAAGAGAGTTTAGAATTACCTGAAACATATAAACAAGCTAAAATTTATTCAACAAAATTATTTAAAGATAATAAATTTATAAATGCAATCTATTGGCGTGTTATATACTGTTATTGGAAGATTATAGGGAAAAAGTAGAGAGTGTATGATGAATAAAAAAAGTCTACCTGTAGTTTCTGTTATTATTCCAGCCTATAATGCTAAAAAATATTTGGAGCGGGCTGTTAACAGCGTATTGAATCAGAGTTATAAAAATGTAGAAGTTATCATTATTAACGATGGTTCTAGTGATGATACTTTGAGTATTATAAAAAAACTATCCGTTTTGCATAAGGAAATTATATTTTTTTCACATGAAAATCAAGGAATTTCAAAAACAAGAAACAAAGGTATTGAACTGGCGAAAGGAAAATATATTTGTTTTCTAGATAGCGATGATACTTATGAACCTGATTTTTTGATGATGCTGCTTAAAGAAACAGAAGAAAATAATATTGATTTTTCATATTGTTTATTTAATAAGGTATTTGATAATAATGATATTAGACCATCTAAAGAATATATAGATAATAATACAATAATTAATTTTTTAAATTTTGATTATTTTGATATTTGTTGTCTTTTTCTTAAAAAGCAATTTATAGAAAAGCATCAAATTAAATTTGATACTAATATGATAGTTGGCGAAGATGTTTGGTTTATATTACAGAGCCTTTATCTTGGTAAGTATACTTGTGTAAATGAGCATTTGTATAATTATTATCATATACCAACATCTATAATGAATAAGAAATGGAAAGTTAATAATTATTTAGATGAAATAAATGCTTGGGAAGCTATCTTGGAAAACACGAAATTACATTATACCTTAACTCAAAAGGATGAATTATTGAATAAAATAAATATAAAATTGTTGAATTTGAAAATTCAGTTTATGTGGAAGTTATTGTCTTCTGGATATTTTGAATATTTAGATGATTATCTTAATAAATTTAGATATGATGAACACTTATTTAGTAAAATTAAAAAGTCAAGAAAGTATAAATTTAGATTAAAGATTATTGAATCTAAATCTTACTTTCTTTGGAAAATAACTAAATTTTTTATAGCAAAGAAAAAAAATATTATTGAACTTTGATTAAAGTAGTCCTTCTAAGGGACTGCTTTATTTTAATATAGAAATTACATTTTTAATATATATTTCATCATAAAATAAATTGATAGAATTCTTTATTTCTTTGTTTTCAGATAATATATTTTTATTTATCAAAAATTGGAGGATGCTAGCTAATTCATCGATATTATTTTGTTGGTATAATTGGCCATTTATTTTATTCACAATAATATCTTCAGGTCCTGTTTTGCAATTTGAACTTATAGAATATATACCATAAGATAAGGCTTCACACAATACCATTGGGAATCCTTCATAATTTGATGTTAATACTAAACTTGTTACGTTTTTTATGTTGTTTTTAATGTATATCCATGGTGATTTTTGCCATCCATGCCATATAATATTTTCTTCTATTTTTAAAGTGTTAGCTAGTGACTTTAACTTTATAATGTCATTTTCATTACCAGAACCAACTATATGTAACTGATATTTACCAATTGTTTTTGATAATGCATGAAAAAGTTCCTGAATGTTTTTTTGCCCAGCAAATTGGATTCTTCCCATATAAAGAAAATTCACATCTTCGCTTCGTGGGATTATTTCCTCTTTTTTTATTATAGGGTTATATATGGTATATATTTTTTCTTTTTCTATACCCATAGATATTAATTGTCTTTTTATACCAGAACTAATAGCAAGATGTTTATCTGCTAAAAAAAGGTATTGTGACTTATACATATTATGTAAGGAAAAATGGTTCCAAGAGTAAATTGGAATTTTAAAGCATGATAGTTTTCTTGCCCAATGGCAAATATAACAACCAATAGTATCATAAGTAATTATATTATCAGGTTTATATTTTTTTATTATTTTGGATAATTTATATGCGTAATGTAATCGTTTAATTTTATTATTATTTATTTTTGACTCTAACTTTATAAATTTTCTATTACCTAACCATTCATGATTGCAAACATGATTTTTGTTTTCAAAGAATACAAATAGCACTTCGGTCTCTTCATAGTTAAATAAAAGATCATGAAACGTATTAAATACTGTTTCCATTCCTCCAAATCCACCTATATCAAAACCAGTTATAATAATTTTCTTCATTTTACAACCACATAAAAAGAGTAATTAGTAGAATAATAATCTAGCTGGGTGTAAGTAGCAATAACGAAGTTTTTTCCTTGCCATAGACACCATCCCTGTCTTTTGCAGCCCCTCTGGAGAGGGGCTTTTTTTTGCGTTTTTGTTTATCATTCCTTTTAAAACAAAGAGTTAAATTTCATTTTTAAGGGTAATGAAAGTCTAGAAAAGTCTTTAAAGGTGGACGTTTTTGGCTGTCCGTGGACACTTTGTGGACATTTTAAAGACTTATAAATGCTAGATTTCCTCTTTACTTTTTAGTGGGTTAAATTAGTGGCTTCTTTCCCGTTTCTTGTGACTATACTTCGGTAAAGTAATACCACCTACTTTTTATTTCTGTCTAACCTCTATGAAAAAAGAAAGGATAAAAATGTAATAACGTTTTTTTGTCAGTTTTGTTCTTTGTTTTTAGGTACAAATTCTAAATTTTTATTTACGGTAAAAACATTGCTGATGATTTAACAATAACTCAACGTGAACAGCTGAGAGCAATGTTAGAAATGATTAAAAAAGGGGGGATCATGACTAAACGTGATATTTTTTCTGAGCTTCAAGAAGGAATGAATGCGTGGAGTGAATTTAATGAAGGGAAAAAAACACTAAAGACTCACCGTATTAATGTTAAGCCTCTTTCTATGACGCCAGCAGAAGTAAAAGCAGTACGTGAAAAATTGAATTTATTTCAAGCTGTTTTTGCTCAGTATTTACATACGGGGGTTACAACATTACAAAACTGGGAGCAAGGGATAGTAAAACCGAATAAACAAGCGGTTTTACTACTTAAAATGGTTGAAAAAAGACCGGATACGTTGATTGAGCTAGCAGGACTTTGATGTCGGTATGTTTAACGATAACTGAATAATTAACCCCTCTGGAGAGGGGCTTTTTTTGCGTTTTTAATTTTATTATTGATATATTATTTTATCTTCTGGTAGTGAATTATAATCGATTCATTCTTCCTTAATTAATCTAATCAACTACAACAACGCCTCTGGAGATTCAGGTAAAATCTGGCCGCCATCGACAATAATGGTTTGACCGGTAATATATTTTGCTTCATTAGAGGCAAAAAATGCGGCGGCATAGCCGATATCTTCAGGCTCCCCTAAGGTATGGGTTGGGATAGAGGCCTTCATTTGATTAAGATACGTCTCTCCTTGGGCTTGTAAGCCTTCGGTTAAAATATTGCCGGGCATAACGGCATTAATGGTAATACCGTGGCGTGCATATTCTAGTGCAGCACTGCGCATAAAGCCTAACTGACCTGCTTTGCTTGCTCCGTAATGGCTCCAGCCCGGATAGCCAGTAATGGCGCCTGTAATAGAAGAGGTGATGATCACACGACCATATTGTTGTTTTTCCATTACCGCAAGGGCCGCTTTTACTAAGAAAAACATTCCTTTTAAATTGACGGTATGCATTTTATCCCAATCAGCTTCGCTCATCTCTTTAATTGTCGCTTGGGGGAAAATACCGGTATTAGAGCAAAGAATATCGAGTTTGCCATACTGTTTAACAATATCATTGACTACTTGTTCACAGGCTGCTTGAGAGGTGACATCAAGGTGCATAAAATCAACACCAAGTGCTTGTTTGGTTGCATTACCTGCTACATCATCAATATCAGCAATAATAACCTGTGCACCGCTGTTTTTTAATGCGCTAACAATGCCTTTACCAATACCTTTTGCTCCGCCGGAAACTAAAGCAATTTTACCCGTTAAATCAAACATAAAACCTCCTACTGTACTGTTTGTTATACTGTATCAGCCTTATTGTATAAACGGTAAATTAACGCAAAATTTTTGTCATCAGTCACAATTGTGTAGGGTGAGCGCTTTTTCTATTTATGCCGAATAACACAAAAGTATCGATAACAGCGCGCAAAGTGTTAAGCAAACAGTCAATAAGCCCATTACACTTTATATCTTGATAGTAATATATGGCTAACACACTGTTTTTTGAGATAGATAGCAAAAGGCTGTAAAGTATCTGTATAAAAAGTGTTAACTTATCGGTGTAATACAGAGACGATAGACTAGTATAGTATTTATACAGGCTACTCAATTAATTTAATGCGCATCAAGTTTATAAAAAAAAATGTACGTTGATGATGAAGTGATAAAAAATATGCGTACAATGGGGTTGTTGAATCAATTCAGCATTTGAGATATCGGTGGATTACGTTCGTGAAGCCGGTATTAAGATAACAGTTATTCCAACAATATATTGCAATAATGATATCGAATAAGAATCAGAGGTAATCATGGTTAATGGGATCAAAAGAATTGGGGTTTTAACAAGTGGTGGTGATGCACCGGGTATGAATGCCGCGATCCGTGGTGTTGTCCGTGCAGCACTCAGCGAAGGTTTAGAAGTGTACGGTATTTTTGATGGCTATATGGGCTTATATGAAAACCGTATGAAAAAACTCGATCGCTTTAGTGTGTCAGACATGATCAACCGTGGTGGTACCTTTTTAGGCTCAGCGCGTTTCCCTGAATTCCGCGAAGATAATGTGCGTGCCGTTGCTATTGAAAATATGAAGCAAAATGAGCTAGATGCACTGGTGGTTATCGGGGGAGATGGTTCTTATCTGGGGGCGAAAAAATTAACTGAAGCGGGTTTCCCATGTATTGGTTTACCGGGCACCATTGATAATGACGTTGCGGGTACTGATTACACTATTGGTTATTTCACGGCGTTAGAAACGGCGGTAGAAGCGATTGACCGCTTACGTGATACCTCTACATCGCATAAACGTATCTCTATCGTTGAAGTGATGGGACGTTATTGTGGTGATTTAACCTTATCCGCTGCTATTGCGGGTGGTTGTGAGTTCGTGGTGTTGCCTGAATCCGAATTACCTTTTGATCGTGATGAATTATTAGCAGAAATTAAAGCGGGTATTGAGCGTGGTAAACGTCATGCTATCGTGGCAATTACTGAACATGTGTGTGATGTACATGAGCTAGCACGTTTTATTGAAGCAGAAACCAAACATGAAACACGTGCCACTGTATTAGGCCATATTCAACGTGGTGGCTCTCCGGTTGCTTACGATCGTATTTTAGCCTCTCGTATGGGTGCTTACTCGGTACAACTGCTACTAGAAGGTTATGGTGGTCGTTGTGTAGGGATCCAAAATGAAAAACTGGTTCACCATGATATTATTGATGCGGTTATGAATATTAAACGTGTCTTTAAAGCCGATTGGTATGAAACTGCGAAAAAACTGTATTAAGCCATAGTTTTACTCTATTACCAGAGCCTTTCTGAGTTATATCCTTATTCGTGGACTGTTCTGATGCAATATCAGCTTGTATCAGAACAGCTTCCCGAGTGAAAACATTTCATTCTACGCGCTTTTCTTCTCTTATCCGATGGGTAATGACTGTGTGAGTCCCCGTTTTATCAACTATATAGCTGTTACGTATAACAGTCTGTTTTTTATTATTTCATCGTTATAAATCTTTCTGTCAGCCTAGTTAAACAAAACAAATAAACCAACTAGAAATAGGATAGGGGTAGATAACGATGTTAAAACGATGGGGATTATTGACGACGCTAGCGCTGACGGCACTGTTTACACAAAGCATCTGGGCGAAGGATATTCAGTTATTAAATGTTTCTTACGATCCGACTCGAGAGCTTTATCAACAATATAACCACGCATTTAGTCAATATTGGCAACAAAAAACCGGCGATCATGTGACTATTCGTCAATCTCATGGTGGCTCTGGTAAACAGGCAACCGCCGTAATTAATGGTATTGAAGCGGATATTGTCACCCTCGCATTAGCTTATGATATTGATGCCATTGCACAAAGAGGGCGTATAGATAAGCAGTGGATCACCCGCTTACCTGATAACTCAGCACCTTACACCTCAACCATTGTTTTTTTAGTGAGAAAAGGTAATCCCAAACAGATAACCGACTGGGATTCTTTAATTAAACCCGGTGTATCGATTATCACGCCTAATCCTAAAACCTCCGGTGGGGCAAGATGGAATTATCTGGCTGCATGGGGATATGGATTAAAGGCCAATCAGCAAGACAGTGAAAAAGCGAAAGCCTTTGTAAAGTCACTGTATCAACAGGTTGAAGTATTAGACTCAGGCGCGAGAGGCGCGACAAATACTTTTGTTGAGCGTGGTATTGGTGATGTGTTAATTGCATGGGAAAATGAAGCGTTATTGGCGATTAATGAGTTAGGTACAGATAAGTTTGAAATAGTCACCCCTTCCGTCTCTATTTTGGCAGAGCCAACCGTCTCTGTGGTGGATAAAGTGGTTGATAAGCGAGGTACGCGGGAAGTGGCAACCGCTTATTTAGAGTATCTTTATTCACCTCAAGGGCAAGAAATTGCTGCTAAAAACTATTATCGTCCAAGAGATAAAAGCATTGCTGAGAAATATCAAAAACGTTTTCCAACCCTGCAATTATTCACTATTGATGAGCTTTTTGGCGATTGGCAATCAGCACAACAAACTCATTTTGCCACCGGGGGAATATTTGATGAAATCAGCCGACGTGATTAGCGAGTAACGCATAAAAAAATCACCTTCTGTTAAGACACAGTAAGGTGATTTTCGCGATAGTTATTTATCGGTAAGATAACTATTTGCTATCAAAGTTATTTTTTCGCTTTTGCTTCTGCTGCCGCTTTCACGATAACAGCAAAGGCATCCGCTTTCAGTGACGCGCCACCAACTAATGCACCGTCGATATCAGGTTGGCTAAATAGCTCTGCTGCGTTTTTATCGTTGACTGAACCGCCGTATTGAATAATGACTTGCTCAGCGATAGCCGCATCTTGTTTAGCGATATGATCACGAATAAATTTATGTACCGCTTGTGCTTGTGCAGGCGTTGCTGATTTACCTGTACCAATCGCCCAAATAGGTTCATAAGCGATCACTGCATCTTTGAATGCTTGTGCACCATGTGCATTTAAAATCGCGTCGATTTGACGTGCGCACACTTCTTGTGTTTTACCAGCTTCGTTTTCTGCTTCTGTTTCACCGATACATAACACAGGTGTTAAGCCTAACTCTTTTAACACACCAAATTTTTGTGCGATAAATTCATCAGATTCTTTATGGTAAGTGCGACGTTCAGAGTGACCGATGATCACGTATTTAACATCAACGTTTTTCAGCATTTCTGGGGAAGTTTCGCCAGTGAAAGCACCAGATAAGTTAACACCGGTATCTTGGGCACCTAACGCAATACGGCTTCCACCGATTTCATGACGAGCTTGGCATAGATAAACTGTTGGTGGTGCAATAGCAACATCACATCCAGCAACACCGCTGATTTCTTTACGTAATGCAGCGATTAATTCATGAACCATATGAATGCTGCCGTTAAGTTTCCAGTTACCCATGACTAATGGATGGCGCATAACTTTTCCTCCAACCGAGTGGTTTAAATTTAATTTATCGATAAACACAAATTCTGTTGATGCACAACAGTATAGAGAACATTGAATAGAATAGCTTTGTTTTTTATCACGGAATAGCTGAATCGATATTGCTATTGAGTGAAAGCTTAATTGGTTCAATGGCAAAGGTCGTTAGTTGATTATCCTCGTGGGCAATAATATAGCGAATAGCACCGACATTATGGCTAATATAAGCAGGCACATCTTGTTTAACAGCAAATAAATTGAGCACCTCTTGAATTTGCGTTGCATTAATGGAGGGATCAAACTGTGTCACTAATGCAGTGATATAGCGCATTGCAGTATCTTGATGCTCTTTTTCGATTTGTGGCGTATCAAGTGAATGGATCAGGGTGATCTGTAGACTCTTAATTTTTTCACTGCCACGCTCTAATACCGCTGATGAGTATAAATAAGGGGTTATTCGTGTCGCGGCCCTGACTAACGGAATAGTAATATCGTTGTTGGTGATAATTTTATATTCATTGAGAAATAACGACGCATTATTTTGATTGAATTTAGCTCTTATCTCCGGAATGGTGGTTTCAAAAACAGGGGCATCCTGTTTAAGGTAAAGAATATCATCTTTAGTTGGGGGTTGATGAGCAATAGAGGGCGACGCTGCCATAGCAAGGGTTGGCAAAGATAAAGCGATGCTTATTATGATAAGTGCTAACTGAGTAAGCGTGCTTTTTTTTATCATCTGTCCTCCTTGGTCTGTTGTGCGATAGAATATTATAAAATCACTCTGTATTATTTGATGTTAAATGGACAGCTTAATTCACTAAAATAAGTCTATATTGAGAAATTATTAATGACCTTACAACATTGGGCCTTTTCATTCAAAGGGCGAATTGGACGCCGTGACTTTTGGGCGGGTTTTGCACTCTGTTTTGTGCTGTTTTGCGGATTATATACAGTTAATCAGCACTATTCATTGCCTGCTGTGCTGGTGGGGATAATTTCGCTGGCTATTTTATATCCGTTATGTGCCATTTTTACTAAGCGACTTCACGATAGAAATAAACGTGGTGCATGGCTGTTACTATTGTTGCTGGCGGTGATGCTAGGATTGACTGATACCAGTAGTTTAGAGCCCTTTTGGCAGTGGGCGATAGGTCGTTTTCTCCCATCATTTATTATGATGATCATGTTGTTAGATTGTGGGGTGTTTATTGGCACCCAAGGAGAAAACTATTTTGGTGCCACGACTGAAAAGGTCGACTACTCAAGTTTTCGTTAAAGTGTGTAACTGCTAAACAGTCAGGGCTGAATAAAGTGCTATTCAGCCCTGATGTTATCATTACCAATACTGTTCACTGGTGATATGTCCCGGTTTACGGCGTAAATGTTTTCTCATATCACGCTGTGTTTTCAGTAACTGTTGCGTGTCTCTTACCATTTCTGGATTACCACATAGCATAATATGGCTCTCTTCTGGGGAAATGGTTAATCCTACGGTTTTTTCTAATGCACCACTTTCAATTAATGCTGGAATGCGCCCGGTTAGTGAACCTATATGATTTTCACGGCTGACAATAGTTTGGATACGCAGTTTCCCTTGGTAGCGTTCAGCTAACTGCTCCATTAATGGTAGATAGCTTAAATCACGGGCGTAGCGTACTGCATGGACTAAAACAATATTTTCGAAACGGTCGAGATCATCACCAAGTTGTAAAATAGAGAGAAATGGCCCGATCGCCGTACCTGTTGATAACATCCATAAGGTATTCGCGCTAGGCACCTCTTCTAAAACAAAAAAGCCACTGGCTTGTTCTGTCACTAAGAGTTCATCACCAACAGTTAACGCTGCTAAGCGTGGGCTGAGTTTACCTTCAGGTACAGTGACTAGATAGAACTCTAAGTTGGGATCTTGCGGGGAGTTAACATAAGAGTAGGCGCGCTGTATACGTTCACCGTCAATTTCGAGTGCCAGTTTGGCAAATTGACCTGCTGTAAACTTATCGATAGAGGCGTGTACAACCAAACTGATTAATGTATCTGTCCAATGCCTAACTTGAATGACTTTTCCAGTGACCCAATTTGCCATAATCTCTTATCTCCTTTTTAGGAAAGCGCTTATGTCGATAATTTATTCTAAAGAGGAAGGGCGTTTTTATTTATCAAGATGATGTGATGGCGATATTAATCTGTAGTTTCGTTAATCGTTAATACAAAATGTACATTTATATTGACAACGATGGTGTTTTTCACTGACATCGTTGACGAGATAAAAATGGCTGACTACTTCGCAAATTTTGCTAGATTTGTTACCTTAGTCTCATTATTTAGCGCAAGTGCATTTTGCAGAGTTTATTTTATCAAAGCTCTGTAGCACTTTCCTGTCCGTTAATCGGTTAATTTTTAATTTCTGAGCAAAGAAAAGAAATGAGAAAGTTAGAACATGCAAATCTGTTATTACTGATTATTGCACTGGTTGCTGTCGGTCAAATGACACAGACGATTTATGTTCCTGTGATTGCTGATATGGCTGTCTATTTTGGTGAGCCAACAGGTGCTGTACAGCAAGTAATGGGCGCATATCTGTTTTCTTATGGTTTTTCACAATTAATTTATGGCCCTATTTCTGACCGTGTAGGGCGTCGTCCGGTTATTTTAGTGGGGATGAGTATTTTCTGTTTAGCGACGATCGTGGCTATTTTTTCACAGAACTTAACTACCTTAGTGATCGCCAGTACCTTACAAGGAATGGGGACTGGGGTAGCAGGGGTAATGACCCGTACTCAGCCTCGTGATCTCTATACCGGTACTGCGTTACGCTATGCAAATAGCTTATTAAATATGGGGGTGTTAGTCAGCCCACTCTTAGCGCCGATGATCGGTGGGGTGGTGGCGCACTTCTTTGGCTGGCATGCCTGTTATATCTTCCTATTATTATTAGGAGGAAGTGTACTCTTTAGTATGTATCACTGGATGCCAGAAACCCGACCTGTACAGGCTGAAAGACGCAGTATGTTGTCATCTTTTTATTTATTGCTGTCCAACAGTACTTTTAGTGCCTTTTTGATCATGTTGATTTGTGCATTATCAGGTATTGCCGTATTTGAAGCTTCCAGCGGTGTGTTGATGGGAGGCGTGTTGGGTTTAAATAGTATTACTATCAGTATTCTATTTATTTTACCTATTCCCGCGGCCTTCTTTGGTGCGTGGTACGCAGGGCGTGAAGGTAAAACCTTTGTGCAATTGATGTGGCACTCCGTATTTTGCTGTGTAGCGGCAGGTATTTTAATGTGGCTTCCCGGCTGGCTGAATATTATTAATATTTGGACTTTACTGGTGCCCGCTGCCCTGTTTTTCTTTGGCGCTGGGATGCTATTTCCGCTGGCAACGACAGGGGCGATGGAGCCATTCCCTTATTTAGCTGGAGCGGCTGGTGCGTTGGTGGGCGGATTGCAAAATGTTGGCTCAGGGATAGCAACGTGGTTCTCTGCACTATTGCCACAACATAATCAATTTAGCTTAGGAATGATTATGTTTATTATGTCAGTGGCTATTATGTTGTGTTGGATCCCGTTATCACACCGTTTTAGTCATCAGCAGAATACGGTTTAATGACTGCCTTTAAGTTTTCGCCAATAAAAATGCCGATAGTGTAATACCTACTATCGGCATTTGTTTTATGTCGCCTAGGCGAATTCTCTCTCATCGGGGGGATTAGCGATTAACCGCGATCTTCCCATTCTTGTGCACGGGCAACCGCTTTTTTCCAGCCGTTATAACGATAATTACGCTCTGTGGTTTCAATACCTGGGCGGAACTCTTTATCAATCTCAGCTTTATTTTTTACCTCTTCCAGATCAGACCAGAAACCTACCGCAAGGCCTGCAAGGAACGCAGCCCCTAACGCAGTACTTTCACGTACCACAGGACGTTCAACACGGGTACCTAAGATGTCAGATTGGAACTGCATTAAGAAGTTATTGGCAACGGCACCACCATCTACACGTAGTGCTTGTAAGCGTGCTCCGGAGTCTGCTTGCATCGCATCAAGGACATCGCGGGTTTGATAAGCGATAGATTCTAAAGTAGCTCGAATAATATGATTACGGTTAGCGCCACGGGTTAAACCGAAGATAGCGCCACGGGCATACGGATCCCAATAAGGTGCGCCTAAGCCAGTAAATGCAGGTACGACATAAACACCGTTGGTGTCATTAACTTTAGTGGCAAAGTATTCTGAGTCAGTTGCTTCATCAATTAATTTTAGCTCATCACGTAGCCACTGAATGGAAGCACCACCGACGAAGACTGCACCTTCTAAGGCATAGTTTACTTCACCACGTGGGCCACAGCAGATAGTGGTTAATAGACCGTGGTTAGAGCGCACGGCTTCTTTACCCGTATTCATCAGCAAGAAGCAGCCTGTTCCGTAGGTGTTTTTTGCCATACCGCTTTGTACACAGAGCTGACCATAGAGTGCCGCTTGTTGGTCACCAGCCATACCGGCGATAGGAATACGTGTACCACCTTTACCACCAATGTTGGTTTGACCATAAACTTCAGAAGAAGGCACCACTTTAGGTAGCATATTGCGGGGAATATTCAGCAGATCGAGGATTTTTTGATCCCAATCTAAAGAGTGAATATTAAACAACATAGTACGTGAAGCGTTGGTATAATCTGTTACGTGAACACGACCTTGTGTCATTTTCCAGACTAACCAAGTATCAACGGTACCAAAGAGTAACTCTCCTTTTTCTGCTCGTTCACGAGCGCCTTCAACATTATCGAGGATCCATTTTAATTTGGTGCCTGAAAAATAGGGGTCAACCATAAGCCCAGTATTTTGACGAATGTACTCTTCAACCCCTTCTTGATCTTTTAAGCGAGTACAAAAGTCTGCAGTACGGCGACATTGCCACACAATAGCATTATAGATAGGTTTACCGGTCTCTTTTTCCCAGACGATAGTCGTTTCACGTTGGTTGGTAATACCGATACCGGCAACATGATCAGAAGGGATGTCTTCTTTGGCCAATACTTCAATTAGCGTTGCGCTTTGAGTTGCCCAGATTTCCATTGGATCGTGCTCAACCCAGCCGGGCTTAGGATAAATTTGGGTAAATTCGCGTTGTGAGATGCTAACAATGTTGGCGTCATGATCGATTACGACAGCGCGTGAACTGGTTGTTCCCTGATCCAGAGCAACGATATATTTTTTTTCACTATTCGATTTGTTTGTTTCTGTTGTCATGTTAGTAACCTGTTTTCATAATCAACGATATTGCTTGCATCGTTATTTGTCGTTTTCAATTTTGCAGGTATCACAAGGTAAGTGACGGCCAATAAGTTTACGATAAGCAAGTGCGCCTAAAATACCCCCAATCATTGGAGCAATGAGTGGGACTAAGAAATAAGGAATATCGCGTCCACCTGTTAAAGCAATATCACCCCATCCGGCAAAGAATGCGACTAATTTTGGCCCAAAATCACGGGCAGGGTTTAAGGCGAATCCAGTTAATGGACCAAATGCACCACCGATAACCGCAATCAGAATACCGATAAGTAATGGCGCTAAAGGCCCACGAGGTACACCGTTACCATCATCTGTTAAGGCTAAAATTAAGCCAACGAGAATAACGGCAATAATTACTTCGATAAAAAATGCGTGGATCACAGAGATTTGGGCTGCTGGGTAAGTAGAGAAGACGCCCGCAGTAAAGAGGCTTTCTTGTGATCCTCGTACAATTCCGTTGACCTGTTCGTAGTCGATAAATAAATTGTAATACATAAAGTACACAACAGCGGCGGCAAAAAAACCACCTAACATTTGTGCAACAATATAAGGGATAACTTTTTTACGTTCAAAGCACGCAAACAACCAGAATGCGACTGTGACCGCCGGGTTGAGGTGAGCACCAGAGGTACCCGCAGTAAGGTAAACGGCTAAGGCAACACCTAAGCCCCAGATAATACTTATCTCCCAAAGACCGAGTTGAGCGCCTGCGATACGTGCTGCTGCAACACAACCAAGACCAAAGAAGACTAGCAATGCAGTACCGATAAACTCGGAAATGCATTGACCCATAAGAGAGGTTTTCGTCTGGCTCATATATTCTATCCTGAAAGAGGGTGATTTTAATTGTTAGTATTCTTTTCGTATTGAAAAGATAACTGTAAATTTATCGTTAATGAGCGTAAACGAGAATAAGCGAAATTGAATTTTGTGTGTCCCATCATGAAAATGAGTGAAAACGCTCTTAAATAGTGACTTGTACAACACTAGGAGTGTGATCAGACCAGTATTTTTGTTAAATTGAAAAAAGCAGGTAATTCCACGGAAGATGCTAGACAGTTGTTGATAGGCTACTTACAATCGGGAGTATCGATTATATGGGGGATTACAGTATGTCATTTGAAGTTTTTGAAAAATTAGAGTCAAAAGTACAACAAGCACTAGATACCATCACATTATTACAGATGGAAATTGAAGAGCTAAAAGAGAAAAATGATGCACTGAATCAAGAAGTGCAGGGCGCAAGAGAATCAAGAGAAGCTTTGGTTCGTGAAAACGAAGAGCTGAAACAAGAGCAATCAAGCTGGCAAGAGCGTTTACGTGCTCTGCTAGGAAAAATGGAAGACGTACAATAATCGTCCACCGTTTTCGCCAGTTAAAAACAAAGCCACTGATAAAGTGGCTTTTGTCTCTTTATGCGTTGTCTTTGTTAATAAGAGAATGGTCTATTATTCTTCTAATAAATCATCATCTAAATCGTCATCATCTAAGCCTAAAGGCTCTTCAGATAAGATAATGCCAGTATTATCAGCATAAAGGTAATCACCAGAGAAGAAAGTAACACCACCAAAGTTTACGCGGATATCACTGTCGCCGATGCCTTCATTTGGGCAACCTGCAGGAATGGCAGCCATCGCTTGAATGCCTAAATCAAGCTCAGATAAAGCGTCCACTTGGCGTACTGCACCATAAACAACAATACCTTCCCATTCGTTGAGTACCGCCAGTTGCGCCAATTCAGCGTCGACTAGCGCTTTGCGGACAGAGCCTCCGCCATCAACTAATAGAATACGATCTTTACCGTTTTCTTCTAGTAAGTCATAAAGCAGACCATTATCTTCAAAACATTTGACAGTGGTAATTTGTCCACCAAAAGAGCTACGACCACCAAAGTTTGAGAAAAGCGGTTCTACGACATTGATATCTTCTTGATAGATATCACAGAGTTCAGAAGTATCATATTTCATAGGATTTACGTCAGGTTGCCTCAGGAAAGTCCAGTATATCCCTTAACAGGGGGTGTTGGCAAAAGACTCACTGACAATTCAGTGAGTCAAATCAACAATAGCGGTAAATTACTCTAAAACTAAACCTAAAGAAAAAAGAATATTGGTTAACAGCGCCGCTTTGACCATATGTTCAAGCAGTGGTCGCATGGCTTCGCCACTAAGATCGGCATTAACGCGTTTAATATGCAGTAATAGCATTGGTACGGCTAATAAAAATAGCCACGCCGTCCAACGGTGCATATAAATCAGGGTGAACACAATCAAACAGATAATGGCTATGGCAATCACGCAGGTGTGGTAAATTCGTGAGCCAGAAGCCCCCAAACGCACCGCCAAGGTATTTTTACCGGCTTGAATGTCGTTTTCAAGGTCACGCATATTGTTAATGTTAAGTACTGCGACCGAGAGCAGTCCGCAGGCGGTGGCAGGCAGTAGTGTCACAATATTAAAAGCATTAGCTTGCAAATAATAAGTGCCAATCACACTTAGCCAGCCAAAGAAAATTAATACCGAAATATCGCCCAATCCCATATAGCCATAAGGGCGTTTCCCTACGGTATAGGTAATGGCAGCCACGATAGCCAATAAGCCTATCACTAAAAAGCCAATAGCATCTTCGGGTTTTTTACAGGCGACAATTATCAAGGCGATACCTGAAACACAGGAGATAATTACATTGATAATTAAGGCTTTTTTCATTTGAGTAGGGGTGATAACCCCTTTTTGCATTCCACGCAGTGGCCCTAATCGCTCTTCAGTATCTGTCCCTTTAACGGCATCACCATAGTCATTCGCTAAGTTAGAGAGAATTTGTAGTGTGCCAGCAGTTAAAATCGCCAGTAATGCAATAGGTAGCTCAAAATGACCCGTCCAATACGCTAAGGCGGAGCCTGTCACAATAGCAATTAACCCTAAAGGTAGGGTTTTGGGTCGTAAACTTTCAAGCCAGGCTTGTGTCCGGCTAATGGAATGTTGAGCGCTCATGCTGAAATTCAATACTCATGTTCGTTGTTATTATAAAAATAAGAATGGGAGGCAAGCCTCCCACGTTAATATTGCTGATTAAGGATCGCATAAGTTGATTATAAAATAAATCGACTCAGATCTTCATCTGCTACAAGCTCATCCAGATGCTGTTTCACATATTCTGCATCAATAAGAATAGTTTCGCCTTGACGTTCACTCGCATCATAGGAAATTTCTTCCATTAAACGCTCTAATACCGTATGTAGACGACGTGCACCAATGTTTTCAGTGGTTTCATTTACACGCCAAGCAGATTCGGCAATTTTGCGAATACCGTCTTGGCTAAAGTTAATGCTTACCCCTTCGGTAGCCATTAATGCTTGATACTGTTTTGTTAATGATGCATTTGGCTCAGTAAGGATACGCTCAAAATCTTCTGCAGTCAGTGCTTGTAGTTCAACACGAATAGGCAGACGGCCTTGTAACTCAGGAATTAAGTCAGAAGGACTAGAGACTTGGAATGCGCCTGAGGCAATAAACAGAATATGATCTGTTTTCACCATACCGTGCTTAGTGGATACGGTGCAACCTTCTACCAGTGGTAATAGGTCACGTTGTACACCTTCACGAGAAACATCAGGGCCAGAGCTTTGACCACCACGTTTACAGATTTTATCTACTTCATCAATAAACACGATACCATGTTGCTCAACTGCATCGATGGCTTGTTGTTTTAACTCTTCAGGATTAACCAGTTTAGCGGCTTCTTCTTCGACAATCAGTTTAAACGCTTCTTTGATTTTCATCTTACGCGCTTTTTGCTTTTGTCCCGCTAAATTTTGGAACATGGATTGTAATTGATTAGTCATCTCTTCCATGCCTGGAGGTGCCATAATTTCAACACCCATTGGGGTGGCGGCTAATTCAATTTCAATCTCTTTGTCGTCTAATTGGCCTTCACGGAGTTTCTTACGGAACGCTTGGCGCGCTGCTGAAGGCTCTGAGGATGATGCCGATTCTGTGACTCCCCAGTTATTTTTTGCTGGTGGGATCAGTACATCAAGAATACGCTCTTCTGCCATTTCTTCAGCACGGTAACGATTTTTTTCAATCGCTTGGCTACGTACCATTTTAACAGCAGAATCAGTTAAATCGCGGATAATAGAATCGACTTCTTTACCTACATAACCCACTTCAGTGAATTTTGTGGCTTCGACTTTGATAAAAGGTGCATTGGCTAATTTTGCTAAGCGACGTGCAATTTCAGTTTTACCTACCCCTGTAGGTCCAATCATCAAAATATTTTTTGGGGTTACTTCATGACGCAGCGCTTCATCAAGCTGCATGCGACGCCAGCGGTTACGCAGTGCAATAGCAACCGCACGTTTGGCCTTATCTTGACCAATAATAAATCTGTCGAGTTCGCTGGCAATTTCGCGAGGAGTCATTTCGGACATGCTCTCAAATCCTTACTCTTTTGAAGAGATTTCTTCAAAGTTGACATTATGGTTGGTGTAGATGCAGATATCACCGGCAATATTCAGTGCTTTTTCCGCAATTTCGCGTGCACTTAGATCGGTGTTTTCTAACATCGCTCTCGCCGCTGCTTGTGCATAAGGGCCACCAGAACCAATAGCAATCAGATCGTTTTCTGGCTGCACAACATCACCGTTACCGGTGATAATCAAAGATGTTGTTTCGTCTGCCACAGCCAGTAATGCTTCTAGTTTGCGTAACATTCTGTCTGTACGCCAATCTTTCGCAAGTTCAACAGCGGCTTTAGTTAAATGGCCTTGATGGAGCTCTAATTTACGCTCAAAAAGTTCAAAAAGCGTGAAAGCATCAGCAGTGCCGCCGGCAAATCCCGCAATCACTTTGTCGTTATAAAGACGGCGTACTTTGCGAACATTGCCTTTCATGACGGTATTACCCATCGTCGCCTGTCCATCACCACCGATTACGACTTGGCCATTACGGCGAACACTTACGATTGTAGTCATGAGTCAGCCCCTGGTTTATCAATAAAAAGAAGTGGGTTGTGCTTTAATATCAGAAAAAACACAGCCCATTATGTGAATTAGATTTATAGGTGGGGGAGAAATTTTATTTTTCAACCCCCCGTAGTACGAAGAATACAACCTGATACACCTGCGCCTGCAGCTTGACGGCTTAGCGTATTGGCTTGCTCTTTATTAAATGGGCCAGATAAAACGCGGATCCAACCGTCATTTCCTTTGGTCACACGGCTTTCGATACCGGAAAATGCCAAGGTTGCGCGTACAGATTCAGCTTGTTCATTGGTTTTAAATGAACCGCATTGGACTAAAAAGCGCGCTTCAGTCGTCGCAGGTTTTGGTGTTGTTATCGCAGGTGCAGGCTCCTGTTTTACCGGTGCTGAAGGTTGCGAGGGTTGTACCGAAGGTGCGGTGGTTGTCGGTGGGGTAATGACAACCTGTGAACGTGGTACTTCACCGTTATAAGGCACTTCTGGTAACTCTACCGCCGGTTGACGTTTATCCGCTTCAATTTGTTGTAAAAAACGTAATTGCTCCGGTGAAAGTGTCGCTTTCGGATTAATCTGGCTCCCTGAAGAGGTCGCTGGTGGCTGTAATGGGTTCCCCACCTGTCGATTCTCGAGCTCTTTGATATATTGCCAACGCTCTTGCGGTTTAGGTGGTAAGTTGTTAGTTGGTTGTTGCCCTGCACTTGATGACGTTGGTTCGACAACCTCTTTTTTATTATGGGTAATAAAATAGAGGCCGCCAACAAATAGCGCCACAAGCGCAATTGCTACAATAAGTGTGGTTAAAGGCAACCCACTGGCCGCCTTTTTACCTTTGCCTTTCGTTGTCTTTTTACGACGAGCAGATGACTGTCCTCGTCCCACATAGTCTCGTTGTGCCACAGTTCGATTCGCTGATAATTAAATGAATAGGTATCACAACCGATATGTTACTTAACATAGTGTCTTTTGCCTAGCTTTTAAGCCGACAGACACTTTCTCTTACTATTAACTCACAATCTAATAGGCGAGAGCCGGGTGCAACAGGTCTACCTTGTAACTGATCAAGCAGTAACAACATGGATTGACGACCAATTTGGTAACGTGGCTGTTCCATGGTGGTTAATGCAGGCTCGCTATAGCGCGTAATATCAAGGTTATCGAAGCCAATCACAGAGAGATCGTCAGGTAATTGTAAGCCAAGTTTTTTAGCCTGCCACATCACACCAATCGCCATAATATCGCTATGACAAAATACCGCTGTCGGTGGTTCAGGTAACGAAATTAACTTTTTCAGACTTTCTGCACCGCTTTCGTGGGTAAAATCACCTCTAATAATATAATCTTCGCGTAGAGGGACACCGGTTCTACGCATAGCTTGAATATAACCTTGTAAGCGATAACGACATAGTGGCATATCTTCAGGGCCAGTAATACAGGCAATACGCTTATGTCCCATCTGTTGTAGATAGTGGGTGGCTCTAAAAGAAGCAGTCAAATTATCAATATGAACGGTTGGCAATTCAAGCTCTGGCGCAAATTCATTTGCCATGATCATAGGAGGAAGATTTTTTTGCTCTTCTTTAGAAACATCAAAAGGGATATGAGAGCCAAGCAGTAACATGCCGTCAATCTGCTTAGTAATAATTAAATTAATAAAGGCATTTTCATGTTTTTGTTGGTGTTTGCAGTCACCAATTAACACAAGATAGCCGTGTTGAGCTGCGGTTTCTTCAATGCCACATACAACATCTGTAAAAAAGGGATCACTGATGTTAGGGACGATCACGAGGATCGTTTTTGACTCGTTACGTTTCAGGTTTTTTGACAAATTATGTGGGTAATAACCCACGTCAAGAACAGCTTGCTCAACTTTTTGACGGGTTTGTGAGGATACTTTTTCTGGATTCATTAATGTGCGTGACACCGTGGCTGTTGACACGCCAGCAGCAAAAGCAACATCTTTCATTGTTGCTTGTGCGCTCTCTTTATTATTCTGTTGCAAACCCCATACCTCCGTACTGATGGTTTGGTTAAACGATTGCTTTTTTGTTGCAAAAAAACCGTCGTTGTCCAAAATACAAAGATGCGACGGTTTTTTAATTCAAGAAATATTCTAAATTGTTATTTTACCCACTTTTTGAATAGATACTGTTACCTAGTTTGCATAAAAAGTGTGATACCAATCGTTTTTATGAGGTAGTTCGCAAAATTGATAAATAGTTTTGAATTATAAGCGCGCTAAATATCAGTAGGCTTAGCAATCAGTTGGATCAACATCAATATTCCATTTCACTTTTTTACTCTCAGGAAGCGCCACTATCTGAGGATAAGTAACAGACATTAACTTTTGTAAATAACCCCTTGAAGGATGTTGCAATAATAGTTGCCAACGGAAATTTCCCCCTCGTTTTGCCTGAATAGCCGGAATGGGGCCCATCACCCATAAATGACTATCCCTCATCGGGTGTTGCTCGAAGAACTGTTTAAGCTGGCGTAAAAACTGGGGGGCTTTTTGGTTATTATGATCTTCAGAGCGGATCATAATATGGCTGGAATAAGGGGGTAAAAAGGTTGCTTGTCGCTCTTGTAACGCCTCTTTAGTAAAAGCATCATAGCCTTTTTCTAACAGCGTTAATAATAGCGGGTGATCGGGTTGGTGAGTTTGTAAATAGACGGCACCTTGTTTCCCGGCTCTTCCTGCACGACCTGATACTTGAGTATAAAGCTGAGCAAAACGTTCAGCAGCACGAAAGTCACTAGAAAATAAAGCACCATCAACATCAAGGAGCGCCACCAGCGTAACGTCTGGGAAGTGGTGACCTTTAGCCAACATCTGTGTGCCAATTAGAATACGTGATCCACCTTGATAGATGTCTTCTAGTTGTTGCTCTAATGCTCCTTTACGACTGGTGGTATCTTTATCAATACGGGTGATCGGGGTATTAGGAAATAACTCGCCAATGCCTTGTTCAAGTTGTTCTGTGCCCAATCCTACTGGCATTAAATTAGTTGAACCACATTGAGGGCATTGTGATGGAATACGACGTTGGCTATCACACTGGTGGCAACGTAGCATGCCGTGTTTTTGATGTAAGGTATAATAGTGATCACAGCGAGGGCATTCGGCAATCCAACCACACTCATGGCAGAGTAACGCAGGCGCAAAGCCACGGCGATTTAAAAACAACATCACTTGGTTACCGGCATTAAGATGCTCTTTTATGGCTTTAATGAGTGTTGGAGAGAGTCCGGTTGTGAGCGGTTGCCCTTTTAGGTCGATTAAATGCTCTGTGGCAGGTTTAGCATTTCCCGCCCGTTGCGTTAACGTCAGTTGTTGATATTTTTTTTGTGCAACGTTATAGCTGGTTTCAATCGATGGGGTGGCAGTGCCCATCACGATAGGAATATTTTCTTGCTTGGCGCGAAAGACCGCTAAATCTCGTGCATGGTAACGCCAGCCATCTTGTTGCTTATAAGAGCCATCATGCTCCTCATCAATAATAATAATCCCTAATTGCTGAAAAGGGGTGAGCAATGCTGAGCGCGTACCGATAATAATGGCATTATCTCCCCGTTTCGCTCGTAGCCATACCGCAAGGCGTTCCGTATCGTTGAGTCCGGAGTGAAGAACATCGACGGGGGCATTAAAACGTGCTTTAAAACGGCGAATGGTTTGTGGGGTCAAACCTATTTCAGGGACTAAGATCAATGCTTGTTTACCTTGAGCGAGAATAGTTTCAAGTACACTGAGATACACTTCTGTTTTACCAGAGCCTGTGATCCCCAATAATAACCAAGGCGAAAATTGGTCTGCTTGTGCCGTGATAGCACCAACAGCAACCGCCTGTTCAGCATTAAGTTTAAATCGTTCACCCTGTACGGCAAAAGTGCTTTGCCACTGTATAGGGGCGGGTTGAATAGGACGTAAATCCGCTAATGCTTTCTTTTTTAAGTTATTTAGTGTCGCTGTTGTAATTTCATATTCATCTAACTGGTGGCGATACAAAGGGGCACGGCGTAGTGCCGCCAAAGCTTGTTGTTGCTTTTTAGCGCTTTTTAGACTGTTAAGATCAAGCGCTTCTCCCTCTTGAGTGGCATACCATTGCCATAAGGGCGTAAATTCAGCCGGTTTCCCTTGTCGTAGTAGAATTGGCATCGCATGAAAGAGAACTTCACCTAAAGGATAATGATAATAAGCACTTGCCCAATTAAGCATATCCCATAAGATCCCCGGAAACAGAGTCTCTGTATCAAGTACTTCTTCAATAGGTTTCAGTTTTTCAATGGGAAACTCACTGTGTGAACTAAAACCTTTAACAATACCGATAGAGCGACGCTGTTTGCCAAAGGGAACGACCACGCGACAACCTATTGTTGGCATGGCACAACCTTCTGGAAGCAGGTAGTCAAAGGAAGAAAACAGTGGTACAGGTAATATTACCTGAACTATAGTCATATCAGGGTTTCCGAGTGTTTTAGCGAAAAGATAGTATTAAGAATATCACAAAAAGTGTGCAGATTTCATTGCGCGTTTGGCGGATATTCTGTATGATCCGCCCCCTTTGGTAGATAAAATACCAAACAATTTAATTCAATCAACACGACGTGTGGTGTTCGGCTGAGGGCTGAATAGCGACACGGCCTTAGCAGAGGTTTTCCATGAAAAAAGATATTCATCCTAAATACGAAGAAATTACTGCAACTTGTTCTTGCGGTAACGTTATGAAAATCAACTCCACAGCAGGCCACAACCTGAATCTGGACGTTTGTGATAAATGCCACCCATTCTATACTGGTAAACAACGTGATGTTGCAACCGGTGGTCGTGTTGATCTGTTCAACAAACGTTTCAAAATCCCAGGCAGCAAATAAGATATTTGTTACCACAACTTTTCAGGTAACACTGAAAACGTGTAGGGAAAACGGAATTGAAGAAAGCCCAAAGTATTTGCTTTGGGCTTTTTGTTATTCTTTATCGTCTAAATTATGGTCACTTTGTATCATACTTTAACCGCTTGATTTTTTTATTGATAGTAAGCTTTCCCTATCTCTATTCATCACCTAGCATGACCTCCCAATGATAAAATAACATATCGAATATACCTCAAAGCGATAGCGCCCTTTTGTATGCATTTTTTATGTAATATCGTCGCCAATGTTCGCGCTTTTAATAGTGACAAGACAGATCAGAGCTGATAAATTATCTATTCATAATCCTATTCATTTATCTATTCATTAACCTATTTATAAGTAGCTAATATCATGACACAACGAGCAGAAGTCATACGAAAAATACTACGTAATGGACCTGAGCCAGCAAGGCAACTAGCTAATATTATGAATATTAGTCAGCCAACCCTGTCGAGGGCATTAAAAATGTTGTCTAATGATATTGTTCAAATTGGCTCGGGTCGTTCTATTCAATATGCTTTACGTGATGGTTCGCGTGGCTTCAACTCTGTACCCATTTATCGCATAAATGAAGAAGGTAAAATTAAATTGTTGGGTAAATTGACACCAGTTTATCCAGCCGGTTTTGTTATGGAGCAGGTTGATAATGTCAATCGGTATAGCGAAGGATTGCCGTGGTGGTTATTTGATATGCGTCCACAAGGGTATCTTGGACGTGCTTATGCTGCGACTTATTCCGCTGAGTTGGGTTTACCACATAATCCAGACAGTTGGTCTGACACAGATATTATCAGAGCTTTAATTGCTCACGGTCATGATGCAGTGGGAAATTTGTTAATAGGGGAACAGGCAAAAAAACATTTTTTGGCGATGCCGATACCTGCTGTGGTTGCTCGTTCAACAACTTACCCAACATTAGCTCGAGCGGTTAGTTCAGGGGAAGATCCTGGCTCATCCGCAGGTGGCGAACAACCCAAATTTTGTACCTATACCGATAGAGGCCATGTCATCGTTAAATTTACGGCTTCTGACAATAATGCTATCAGCGAGCGTTGGCGTGATCTCCTGCAAGCTGAGCATCTTGCCTTAAAGGTGCTAGGCGTTGAAACAGAAATTTTTGATTTTGAAGGGCAACGTTTTCTTGAAATACCGCGTTTTGACCGTGTAGGTGCTCTAGGTCGTGTCGGACTTTTTTCTTTACAAGCATTAGATGCACAGTTTGTCGGGCGAGCAAGAGAGCCATGGCCTGTGTTAGTTGATGCGTTAATTGAGCAAAAACAGGTTCAGCCTGATGCCTCGGTAAGTACAATGCGACGTTGGGCATTTGGTATGTTGATTGGAAATACTGACATGCACCATGGCAATTTATCGTTTATCAGTCTCCATGGCCGACCATATGCGCTTGCGCCTGCTTACGATATTCTACCAATGGGATTTGCGCCTAAAGTAGGAGGAGAAATAGTCAACACACTGCGACCGGCGACATTACTTGATGGGATCAGCCGTGAAATTTGGCGGGAGAGTTTAGCACTTGCAGAGCAGTTTTATACTTTGCTTACTCATTGTCATGCTCTTTCTGACAATTTTTCTCCCTGCCTTAACGCGTTACGCAATCATCTGGATGAAGCGAGTTCGCGTATCTCTCGTCTAGAGTAATGCATAAATTGAAGCCCAAAGTGTTGGCTTTGGGCTTCTGGTTATATTTTTGCTATCAAAAATAATTTCTGATCAATATTCCCAAGTCTCGGGATCAACACCCCGCTGGCGCATTATTTCTTTTGCCTCTTCAGGGATTTCATCGTTACGCTCTTTGCGTAAGTCTTCATCATTGGGGAGAGGCTGTCCGGTAAATGCGTGTAAAAATGCTTCACACAATAATTCACTATTGGTGGCATGTTTTAGGTTATTGACCTGACGACGAGTGCGCTCATCTGTCAAAATTTTTAGCACTTTCAATGGAATTGAAACTGTAATTTTTTTGACTTGTTCGCTTTTTTTACCATGCTCAGCGTAAGGGCTGATATATTCACCGTTCCATTCAGCCATGGATTACCTTAATTAATATCATTTAGTTGAAGCCAGTTTAGGGTTGATGCCCTATTCTGACGAGCCATGCCAGTTTATCATGACTTTTCTAAAACCACCGACTGTTACTGGCTAAAGGTGTGAGAAAAAGCAATAGTTACCTGGCGATATCCTTAATATTTATATTATTCCATTTGTTGGTCTATCCGTAAAGGAGTTTAGATGTCTAGATGTATTGACGTCTTGGTGTCTAATTGGATATGCTGTAAGCGACTTTTCCACTTAGCGCTGTAACAAGGTGTCTGTATGACGAAGAAAACCGCAACCATTGCCATTCACAATGGGCTTAATGAAGATAAGCAATATGGCTGTGTTGTACCGCCAATCTATCTTTCTAGCACCTATAATTTCTTAGCATTTAATCAACCTCGTGAACATGATTACTCTCGTCGGGGCAATCCCTCGCGCGATATGGTGCAAAATGCATTAGCAGAGCTTGAAGGTGGGGTGGGAGCAGTTGTTACTAGCAGTGGGATGTCAGCAATTCATTTAATTTGTACGACTTTTTTAAAACCGGGTGATGTCATTGTGGCGCCCCATGATTGTTATGGGGGCAGTTATCGTCTGTTTAATAGTCAGCAGCAACGTGGTGCTTATCGTGTGGTATTTGTTGATCAAAACGATGAGCAAGCGTTACAACAGGCGTTGGCATTAGCACCAAAAATAGTATTTATTGAAACACCCAGTAATCCACTATTGCGCATCACTGATATTGAGAAAATAAGCCAATTAGCTCACCAAGTTGGGGCGTTGGTGGTGGCGGATAACACCTTTATGAGCCCGGTATTGCAAAAGCCATTGGCTTTAGGGGCTGATTTAGTGGTGCATTCTTGCACTAAGTATCTTAATGGGCATTCTGATCTTGTCGCGGGTGTTGTGATTAGTCAGTGTAGGAAACAGCTTGAGGATTTAAGCTGGTGGGCAAATAATATTGGTGTTACTGCTGGGGCGTTTGATAGTTATTTGTTATTACGAGGGATCAGAACCTTAGTACCACGAATTCGATTACAACAAGAAAATACTCAAGCATTGGTGGATTATCTACAAACACAACCCTTAGTGGATAAAATTTATTATCCAGCACTAGAACATCATGTCGGTCACGTGATAGCGAAAAAACAGCAACAAGGTTTTGGTGCGATGTTAAGTTTTGAGTTAAAAGGGGGTATTGAGGCAATTAAATCCTTTTTATCTCATTTAACACTCTTTACACTGGCAGAGTCTTTAGGTGGTGTAGAAACATTAATTTGTCATCCGGCGACCATGACACACGCAGGAATGTCTGAAGAAGCGAGAAAAACCGCTGGGATCAGTAACGCTTTATTGCGCATTTCCGTGGGGATTGAGGATAGTCTGGATCTCATCAACGATTTACAAAATGCGTTTAATGCAGCAACGAAAAGGTAACCATGGATCATGAGCGTAGTGGCGATTAAACAACAGGCGCAACCAACTTGCCGTCAGTTACATAAATTCGGTGGTAGCAGTCTTGCAGACATAAAATGTTATCAGCGAGTCGTGAATATCATGACAAATTATAGCCAACCTAATGATTTAATGGTGGTTTCTGCAGCAGGCTCGACAACAAATCAGCTGATTAACTGGTTAAAACTGAGTCAAAGTGATCGTATTTCTGCCCATCAAGCTCAGCAAGAATTACGTCGTTATCAGCTATCCTTGATTGAAGGACTACTATCAAAAGAGCATGCACAAGCTCTTTCACAGGCCTTTATTGCTGATTTAGAAAGACTAAGTTACTTACTTGATAAGCCGATAACGGATGCAACTTATGCTGAAGTCGTTGGTCATGGTGAAATTTGGTCAGCGAGATTAATGGCAAGCTTATTAACGGAGCAGGGTTTACCTAGTGTGTGGTTAGATGCGCGAGAATTTTTATGTGCAGAGCGCGCCGCACAGCCTCAAGTTAATGAAGCCTTATCGCGTCCTTTGTTACAATCACTGTTGGCTAAATATCCTCAATGTCGCTTTGTGGTAACGGGTTTTATTAGTCGTAATCAACAGGGTGAGACGGTGCTATTAGGCCGTAATGGTAGTGACTACTCAGCGACCCAAGTAGGTGCCTTAGCGGATGTGGGTAAAGTGACCATTTGGAGCGATGTTGCAGGGGTTTATAGTGCCGATCCCCGAAAAGTGAAAGATGCCTGTTTGCTACCGTTATTGCGTTTAGATGAGGCGAGCGAGCTGGCAAGATTAGCAGCACCTGTTTTGCATACACGCACACTACAACCCGTCTCAGGGAGCAATATCGATTTACAATTACGTTGCAGTTACCAACCAGAGCAGGGTTCAACTCGAATTGAACGGGTATTAGCATCAGGTACAGGGGCAAAAATTGTCACTAGCCATGATGATGTTTGTTTAATCGAGCTTCAATTAGCCGCACATCAAAATTTTGAACAAATCGCTAAAGAAGTGGATGCATTACTTCAGCGGGTACAAATTCGTCCACTGGCAACCGGTATTGATAGAGATAGTCAGTTGCTACAGTTGTGTTACACCAGTGAAGTCGCTAATAGTGCGTTAGATGTTCTGCAAGATGCAGCCTTACCGGGTAAATTACATCTGCGAGAGGGCTTTTCTCTTGTTGCTTTAGTTGGCGCTGGGGTATGTAAAAATCCACTCCATTGCCACCGTTTCTACCAACAACTTAAAGATCAACCGGTAGAGTTTATTTGGCACGCGGAAGATAACATCAGTTTAGTTGCGGTATTACGTAACTATACGGCTTCATTATTGCAAGGTTTACATCAAACATTATTCAGGGCAGAAAAACAGATTGGTTTAGTGTTGTTTGGTAAAGGGAATATTGGCTCACGTTGGTTAGAGCTGTTTGCTCGTGAACAGGAGCCATTATCAGCACGTAGTGATTTTGAATTTATTCTGGCGGGGGTGGTAGATAGCCGTCGCAGCCTACTAGATCACCAAGGTATTGATCCTAGTCGCGCACTGGCCTTTTTTGATGATGAAGCAACAGTGCATAGTGAAGAGTCGCTTCATTTATGGATGAGATCGCATCCTTTTGATGATTTAGTGGTGGTCGATATTACCGCTAATGAAGAGCTTGCCGCCTGTTATGAAGATTTTGCCAGCTATGGTTTTCATGTGATTAGTGCAAATAAAATCGCTGGCTCGGCATCAAGTTTACGCTATCGCGCAACTCGTGATGCTTTTTCTAAAACAGGACGCCACTGGTTATATAATGCGACAGTTGGTGCGGGATTACCTATTAATCATACGGTGCGTGATCTACGTGAAAGCGGTGATACGATTTTATCTATCAGTGGTATTTTCTCCGGCACATTATCATGGCTATTTTTACAATTTGATGGCAGCGTACCTTTTAGTGATTTGGTAGAACAAGCATGGCAACAAGGCCTAACCGAGCCTGATCCGCGTATCGACTTATCAGGACAAGATGTGATGCGCAAATTGATTATTTTAGCCCGTGAAGCTGGCTATGATATTGAACCTGAGCAAGTCCGTGTTGAATCGCTGGTTCCTGCTCAAGCGCAAAGTGGATCATTAGAAGCCTTCTTTGAAAATAGCAGTGTGATTAATGAACAAATGGCACAACGTTTAGCGGCTGCCAATGAGATGGATATGGTACTGCGTTATATTGCGCGGTTTGATGCTAACGGCAAAGCGAAGGTTGGGGTTGAAGCGGTGAGAAAAGATCATCCTCTGGCATCACTATTACCGGGGGATAACCTATTTGCTATTGAAAGCCGTTGGTATCGTGACAACCCATTAGTCATTAGAGGTCCTGGTGCTGGACGTGATGTGACTGCGGGGGCTATTCAGTCTGATCTCAATCGCCTTTCTCAACTATTGTAAAAGACTATTTTCTTTTTAATCAAAACTATCAGTGATTTTTTTATTGCTGATAGTTTTCTGTGTATTTTTTTCTCTTCTATACTGAAAAAGATGATGATTAATTGTGTAGATAGAGAGGAAATATGAATAGAATTGTTGAAAAATGGATGTATCGCTCTCGTTGGTTATTTGCACCTGTCTATATTGGCTTATCTCTTGGATTGCTGGCATTAACGATTAAGTTTTTTCAGTCAATGTACGAGATCTTACCCAATATATTTGCCTTATCTGAAGCTGATTTAGTTTTACGTTTATTATCGCTAATTGATTTGGCATTAGTGGGGGGGTTATTGATAATGGTTATTTTCTCAGGTTATGAGAATTTTATTACCAATATGGAAATCGAAGGCGCGAAGGATAAACTCTCTTGGTTAGGTAACATGGATGCAGAATCGCTGAAAAATAAAGTTGCTGCTTCTATTGTTGCTATCTCTTCTATTCATTTGTTAGGGGTGTTTATGGACTTAAAAAATATCCCCGATAACAAGTTATTATGGTATGTGGTGCTACATCTGACTTTTGTTTTTTCCGCTTTTGTGATGGGCTATTTAGAGAAGATCTCTAAACGAAGTAAGCGAGCAAATAAAGCCAATCAAGGGTGATAAAATGAGAGCTACAGCACGTCGTTATTTTTAACCTTGGCTATACTTAAATCATCTCTAGTCACAAAGGAGCGATTAATGTCAAAAATTGAAAAACATGTTGATCAGCTAAAAGATAAAGCGACGGAGGTGAAGCATCGGACAGAAGAAAAATTATCTGAAGTTGCCCACGATTTAAAACATGGTGCATCTGATCTTAAAGAAAACGTAGAAAAAAAGATTGATTCATTGAAAAAGTGAATGTGCTATTTGTTAACACAAGGCGCTGCATAGTCAGCGCCTTTTCTATTTAAGGGGTATCGATAGGGTGAAATTGGAGAAAAAATACCAGACAATTTATCAATATTAAAAAAATTCATCTAAATTTTTCGCCAGATAAATTTTTACTTATTTCACCCTTTCTAGTAAAAAACCCTTCTTAGACGATAAGAAACAAAAAAATGTCCTTATTATGGTTAATATTGAGCAAAAACAACGTCGATATTAGCCATTCTTATAACACTAAAGCCGTAATTAAATTTCAGAAAATTCCCCCAAAACGCTTATTTTCTGATATGAATAGTAGGCTATAAGTAAAAAGCAGTGTGGCTTATCACAAAAATCACAATAAAGTCACATAAAAAATGAAAATTAATTACACAACTGGAAGGACATGACTTTTTCTTAGTAAAAAGTATGTTGTTACCGACACAAAGCCAAGGTCAGGAGTCTTATGAATCAACAATATTCTGCTATGCGTAGTAATGTCAGCATGCTTGGCAAACTACTCGGCGACACGATAAAAGAGGCACTCGGTGAAGAAATTTTAGATAAAGTGGAATCTATCCGAAAGTTATCTAAGTCATCACGAGCAGGTAATGAAGTTCAGCGACAAAAGCTACTATTAACCTTACAAAATCTCTCTAATGATGAGTTATTACCTGTTGCTAGAGCATTCAACCAATTCTTAAACCTGACTAATGTGGCAGAGCAATACCATAGCATTTCTCCTCATGGTGAAGCGGCAAGTAATCCTGTGGCATTGGCTAAATTAATTGAACGGCTGAAAGATAAAAACTTTACTAATCAGCAACTCAAACAAGCCGTTGAACAAATTTCGATTGAATTAGTCTTAACGGCTCATCCAACGGAAATTGCTCGCCGTACGCTTATTCATAAGCTAGTGGAAGTCAATACTTGCTTATCTCAGCTTGATCATGATGATCTTGCCGATTATGAACGTACCAATATTATGCGCCGTTTACGCCAATTGGTTGCGCAATCGTGGCATACCGATGAGATCAGAAAAATTCGCCCAACCCCTATTGATGAAGCGAAATGGGGCTTTGCGGTGGTCGAAAATAGCTTATGGGAAGGTGTGCCTGCTTTCTTACGTGAATTTAATGAACAGTTAGAAGAGTCTATTGACTACAATTTACCGGTAGAAGCTTCTCCTATTCGCTTTACTTCATGGATGGGGGGAGATCGTGATGGTAACCCAAATGTTACCGCTGAAATTACCCGTCATGCATTATTACTTAGTCGCTGGAAAGCCGCTGATCTATTTTTAAATGATATTCAGGTGCTCGTTTCTGAGCTGTCTATGACAGAAAGCACCCCAGAATTACGTGAATTAGCGGGCGGTGCCGATGTTGCCGAGCCTTATCGTGAAATAGCCAAACAATTACGCACTCGCTTACAAGTGACTCGTGATTATTTGGAACAACGTATCAAAGGTCAGCAATCATTACCTCCTGAAGGCTTACTGATTGATAACTCAGCACTTTGGGAACCTTTATATGCTTGTTACCAATCACTGCATCAGTGTGGTATGCGCATTATTGCCAATGGACAGTTATTAGATACTTTGCGCCGTATCCGTTGTTTTGGATTACAACTGGTGCGACTCGATATTCGCCAAGAAAGCACTAATCATACCGAAGCGTTGTCTGAATTAACGCAATATTTAGAGCTTGGTGATTATGCTAGTTGGTCTGAAGAGCAAAAACAGACGTTTTTACTGACAGAACTTAACTCTAAACGTCCATTGATCCCTACTCATTGGCAACCGAGTGAAGCAACTAAAGAGGTATTTGAAACCTGTCGGGTGATTGCTGAGTCACCAAAAGATTCTATTGCTTCTTATGTGATTTCCATGGCGAAAGTCCCTTCGGATGTATTAGCCGTTAAACTATTACTAAAAGAAGCAGGGGCAGATATTCGTTTACCTGTAGCACCATTATTTGAAACGTTAGAAGACTTAAATAACGCAGAAAGTGTGATGACCCGTCTGTTTGATATTCCGTGGTATCGCGATTTAATTGATAACAAACAGATGGTAATGATTGGTTATTCTGACTCAGCGAAAGATGCGGGTGTGATGGCGGCATCGTGGGCGCAATATCGAGCACAGGATGCTTTAATTAAGTTATGTGAGAAATCTGGCGTGACATTAACGCTATTTCATGGCCGTGGGGGTACTATCGGCCGTGGAGGTGCGCCGGCACATGCTGCATTATTATCACAACCACCGGGTAGTTTAAAAGGTGGGTTGCGGGTGACAGAGCAAGGGGAGATGATCCGCTTTAAATTTGGCTTACCGCAAGTGACTATCAGTAGTCTGGCTCACTATGCTGGTGCGATTTTAGAAGCTAATTTATTACCTCCTCCAGAGCCAAAAACAGCTTGGATTGAGGTTATGGATGCTTTATCTGATGTATCTTGCGAGATGTATCGTGGCTATGTCAGAGGCGAAAAAGATTTTGTGCCTTATTTCCGAGCAGCGACGCCAGAAGGTGAATTAGGTAAATTACCATTAGGCTCTCGACCTGCTAAACGCCGTCCAACAGGAGGCGTTGAAACATTGCGTGCTATTCCGTGGATCTTCGCTTGGACTCAGAACCGTTTAATGTTACCCGCATGGTTAGGAGCCGGTGCTGCTTTACAGCATGAGATAGATAACGGAAAACAAGCCGTATTGGATGATATGTGTGAGAATTGGCCTTTCTTTAATACTCGTATTGCTATGCTAGAGATGGTGTATGCAAAAGCGGATCTATGGCTTGCGGAGTATTACGATCAGCGTTTAGTCGAAGAAAATTTATGGCCATTAGGGGCGAAATTACGTCAACAACTCTCTGATGATATTAAGAGTGTATTAGCGATTTCCAAAGATGAGCATTTAATGGCGGACTTACCGTGGGTTGCTGAATCTATCGCATTGCGTAATGTTTATACTGATCCACTTAACGTCTTACAGGCAGAGCTATTGCAACGCTCTCGTACTCATAGCGAGTCTGATCCACGTATTGAACAAGCGTTGATGGTGACTATCGCAGGTATTGCTGCGGGTATGCGTAATACCGGCTAGTGGTCGCAATTGGGTTATTCTATTAGTAAAACAGCGCTAAATTTAGCGCTGTTTTTTTACCTTTTTTTCCAACGGTGCCAATAAAGAACGCAATAAACACGGCAAATAAACCAACGTTGATGCCAATTTTGGGCGCCTTTATTAAGGGCTGGAAAAAGGTGATAAGTACTAAATTGCTGTGCAATGATGGCTTGGTTTTTTGTATCACAGCGTTTACGAAAAAGAATAAAGAAACTGCCAAGTTCACGTAGTGCTTGTTGGCGCAACGCGTTGGCTAATAGTGGTTGATGTTGTTTATCTGCAAGCTGCAAGAGTTGTATAACAATTTGCAAATAACTTTGTGCGCGCTTGGCTTCTTTTTGTGGATTAGGTTTACGCGTAATAGAGCTAGGATTAGCGCAATAGTAATAAAGAGGTTGATCATCAAAGCCGATACGTTGAGTGACCAGTGCAAGTTGTGTCGTCCACAAAATATCTTCATGATAAAGGCCATCAATAAAGCGTAAGTGATGTTTTTTGATTATTTCGTGGCGAATAAATTGTAACCAAACAAAATGTGGCCATTGATGTTGCGTAACGGCATGGATCACCCACTCTTGGCCGCTGATCACTTGTTGATAAGGTTGACGTTGATGGATGGTAGTTTGATGCTTTTGTGGATTATGTACATCATAGCGTTCACCATTGCCTATTAATACATCGATATGTTGTTCGCAGGCTAATTGATGCCAATGTGCCAGTAATTGAGGTTTAATAAAATCATCGCTATCAAAAAAGACTATCCAATCACCTTGAGCATATTTTAAGCCAGCATTTCTCGCGCTAGATAACCCTTGGTTAGTTTGGTGATAAAGGTGAAAACGATTATCTTGTTGGCAATAGAGCATAGCGATGTCAACACTATTATCCGTTGAGCCATCATTTATAATGATCACTTCAAAGTCGTGAAAGGTTTGGCAAAGTAGGCTCTCTAATAATCGCGTAATGCGAGATGCCTCATTAAACATAGGAACGATAACAGAAATAATCGGTGTTTTCACAATAGCCCGCCAAGGATTGAGAGATAATATCGCGCTATTTTACCTTTTTTTGGCCTCTTCATAAGACGCAATTGCAGTTACTCGTGCTTTGGCGTGATCAACAATTGGCTGTGGATAATCGAGGTAGTGACCTGTTTTGATTGCCCATTCAGAAGGAGTATGGATATCGCGATCTGGGACATCAGCAAGCTCTGGTAGCCAGTGGCGGATAAACTCACCATCAGGATCAAACTTACGTCCTTGGGTGGTCGGATTAAAAATACGAAAATAAGGCACAGCATCAGTGCCTGTTGATGCTGCCCATTGCCAGCCACCATTATTTGATGCGAAATCACCATCAATTAATTGTGACATAAAATAATTTTCCCCCCAGCGCCAATCAATTAATAGATCTTTGACTAAAAAACTTGCCGTCAGCATACGTAAGCGATTGTGCATCCAGCCGGTTTGATTCAGTTGTCGCATCGCGGCATCAATAATAGGAAAGCCTGTTAAGCCCTGTGTCCAAGCGGTAAATTCAGTTTGGTCATTACGCCAGCGAATATTTTCTGTCCATAGTTGAAAAGCTATCTGTTTGGATAAACTCGGGTTAGCAACTATTAGATGTTGATAAAACTCGCGCCAAACTAACTCATTAAACCAAACAAATGCACTGGAATGGTTATTTTCTAAGAAATCAGGCTCTGTTTGGTAAAGGCGATTAAAACATTGGCGCACAGACACTAGGCCTATGGCAAGATAAGGGGATAATTGACTGGTTCCATCAATAGCAGGAATATCTCGCCATTTTGCATAATGTATCACCCTTTCATAGCAAAACTGTTTTAAACGCTGTAACGCTGCTTGTTCGCTTGCTGGGAACATCTTGGTTGATGATATTGGTAGTGCAAAAAGTGGTGCACTTAACGGTGAAACGGTTTTTTGGTGTGCTCTTATTTCGGGGGCAGGTAATGAAGCATTATCTTGCGACAGAAATAGCCGTAAAAATGCGGTTCTAAAAGGAGTAAAGACTTTGTACATCTCTCCTTGTTGGGTCACAACATTCCCCGGTGGCACAAAAACGTTATCGTGGTAACAATAAACCGTGGTGTTATGGGCGAGTAATTCCATTACTTTTTTATCACGGTTTTGCTCATTAAGCGCATATTGATGATTAAAAAATAGCGCAGTGACCTGATGTTGCTGACAATAATCCACAATACTTTGTGCCGCATCAGCATATGTATCACTGATGATAAGTGTCAGTGGAATATTTAATTTAGCTAGCGAATGGGAAAGATTAAGCAATGCATCATGAATAAACGCCTGCTGTGATAAAGCCATATGATGGGCTTTCCACTGTGCAGGCGTGACGGTAAAAATGGCATGCACCTGCGCCTGTGTATTTTGGCAAGCATAAAAGAGCGCTTTATTATCGGTCACTCTTAGATCATGACGGAACCAAACTAAATGAACAGGCGCTGAGTGCATGTAACCTCTCTTAATCTAATTTTGGATGTTGATCGATAAGCGCTTGGCGTTTTTTCTGTAATGCTTCAATTTCCGCTTCGATATCTTCAACACGTTGTTCGATATTGTCATAGTGCTCAGATAAAATCTCTTTCGCTTCTGATTTATCTGATGCTGCCGGTGTTGCTCCACGTAATGGTTTGTTGGCTGTTTCAATCATTTTTATACCCGTTATCAAACCGACAACAGCAACTACCATTAGATAATAGGCGGGCATATATAAATTGCCAGTCGCTTCAACTAACCAAGCCGCTGCAGTTGGTGTGGCACCAGCAATTAATACCGAAATATTAAATGCAATAGCTAAGGCACTATAACGAATATGGGTTGGGAAAATAGCCGGTAAAATAGAGGCCATCACCCCAGTAAAACAGTTTAATAAAACCGCAAGAATTAATAATCCTAAGAAAATTAAGCCGATTTCATCACTGTTAATCATCATAAAGGCCGGATATGCCAATATAAACAGTCCAACGCTACCCCCGATAACAAAAGGTTTACGACCAATTTTATCACTCAGTAATCCAATCACAGGCTGAACAAATAGCATCCCTATCATAATCGCGATGATGATCAAGACCCCATGATCGGCGGAATAATTTAAGTTATGGGATAAATAACTTGGCATATAGGTTAGCAACATGTAGTAGGTGACGTTAGTCGCAATCACTAAGCCCACACATACCGTTAAACTTTTCCAATACTTGGAAGCGATTTCTCGTAATGAAACACGTGGCGGATTTTCGATAGATTTACGATCATCGCTGTTCATTTCATCAACATGTTGTTGGAATGCCGGGGTTTCTTCTAAGGCATGACGTAAATATAAGCCAATCAGACCTAAAGGTAATGCCAAGAAGAATGGAATACGCCATCCCCACTCATGGAATGCAGCTTCACCCATAATGGTTGAGATAAGGACAACAACACCCGCCCCCATAACGAAGCCGGCAATAGAGCCGAAATCTAACCAGCTTCCCATAAAGCCCCGTTTACGGTCTGGTGAATATTCGGCAACGAAAATCGCCGCACCTGAGTACTCACCACCAATTGAGAAGCCTTGGGCTAGTTTTGCTAATAACAGTAAGACGGGTGCCCAAATCCCAATGGTGTCATACCCAGGAATAAGACCGATAGCAAAAGTACTTAGTGCCATAATTATGATGGTGACAGATAAGACTTTTTGTCGTCCAAACTTATCCCCCAACATACCAAATACAACCCCACCTAATGGTCTAACAAGGAATGGGACTGAGAATGTCGCAAGTGCTGCGATCATTTGTACGCCAGGTGATGCACCAGGGAAAAACACTTGACCTAATACATAAGCCAAGAAGCCATATACACCAAAATCAAACCACTCCATTGCATTACCTAACGCTGCCGCAGTAATGGCTTTTTTAAGTTTGCTATCATCAATAATGGTTATATCATTGATTCTTAATGGTTTGTTTCTTTTTTTCTTCAATTTCATATTAAGTGACCTTTCAATTAAGGTATTAGTAAATTGTTGTTATTCAATTAATAATTAAACGAAATGAAGTGACTATTTTATAGCGAGAAAAGAGAGTGGTAATAATTCACTAAAAAACAGTTTACTTCTACATAGTTAAATAGTGAGGGTGAACTAATAGCTTATGGAACACTTATTAAGTATAGATGAGGTTAAATGAAAGATTAGGGATTTTTTGTCGTTGTTTTGATATAACAAAACGAAGCCTCTAAGTAAAAAATGTGACCTATATCATAGCTGAATATGGCTTTTGTGTAAAATCCATGATGTTAATGGTTGTAAATTTGAATTAAGTTAGATGAAGATGGCGATAAAAAGCTAATAGTAAATATTATTATATAACAATGGGTTATGTTGGGTTTTTATTTTTTGATTAGAAATAATATATTGATAGTCAAATTATGCATAATAAATAGTTAATATCTGCTTTAATGTGGATGAAATCATCTATTATTCGTTGTGCTAAAACACAGAAATAAAAACAGTCATTGCTAGATTTGGTGCAGTCACTTTTCTATTCTAGCAAATAGATAAGGTAAGCCAGTGGATAATTAAGTAGATATCACTATTCTTATTAAGAGAGCAAAAAGAGAGGAGATGTCATAATATCCACTAGGCATAAGAGCAGATAATTTGAGTAATGACATTGTAGTATAAATATTAACAATAATTATTTTTATAAAATCAATAATTAACGGCATGCTTGTGCCAATTAACCCAGGTACTCCTCATGAATATTAATCAACTGAAAAGCTTTGTTGAAGTAGTGCGAAATGACTTTAACATTACGAATGCGGCAGAGAAACTCTATACCTCACAACCAACGATTAGTAAGCAACTTAAGATATTAGAAGACGAACTTAGTGTTTCTTTATTCGTCCGTAAAAATAATAATTTATTAGCACTTAGTCCTATGGGGAAAGAGGTCCATAAAATAGCTAGCGATATTCTTGGGCAGGTTGATAAAATTAAAAGTATTGTGGCAGAAGAAGATCGTAATAAAAAAGTAGATTTGCACATTGCCACAACACATACGCAAATACGTTACTCCTTACCCAACGTCATTGATCATTTTCGCCGCTATTACCCTAATATTTCACTCCATTTTCACCAAGGTGCTCCTGCTCAGTTAGCAGAAATGGTAAAAAATGGCGATGTCGATTTTGCGATTGCCACAGAATCGATGCATTTATATGAAGATTTAATTACTTTGCCTTGCTATCGCTGGACTCGCAGTTTATTAGTACCTTATGATCACCCTCTTGCATCATTACCTGATGATCAACAGGTTACCATTGAACAACTTGGCCAATATCCCCTTATTACCTATGTGTTTGGTTTCACTCGAGGTTCTAAACTCGATAAAGTGTTTTATAAAAACCATCTTAAACCTCAAGTGGCATTGACGGCGACAGATACCGAAATTATTAAATATTATGTCAAGCGCCACCTTGGTATTGGTGTGATTGCCACGGTTGCTTATGATGAAATAGAAGATAGCCAAGCATTAAAGTGCATCAATATCGATCACTTAGTACAGCCCAGTTATACACATATATGTCTAAGTAAACATACGCATATGAAAGATTATATGCATGAGTTTATTTCACTCTATGCTCCGCATATTGATAGAAATATTATTCAGATGCCAGAGCAGTGGGAAACCCAGTGGCATAGCAAAGAAGTGTATCAGGGGTTACCTGATCTGATTTCGGTAAATAGCAAAGAGAAAATAATAGAATAAATCTTCAGTTAAGATGAGGGACTAAAAAGCCCGTTTTTGCGGGGGCAAAAAACGGGCTTAGGGCAGAATAAGTAATTATTTGCGAGTTAGCAGATTAACAAAAATTTGTGCACCCACTAATAAACAATCATCATCAACAAAATAAGGATTAGCATGAAGGTAGTTATTGATACCTTTAGCTTGATTACCACTGCCTAAAAAGAACATTGCGCCAACTTTACCTTTAGTGGCATTCACCATATAGCTAAAGTCTTCACTACCCGTCATTGGTTTACCGTTAGATTCGATATTCTCTTCTGGTAAAAATTGGCGAGTGGCTTCTAGTAAACGCTGATAAGCCGTAGGATGGTTAATAACAGCAGGGTAGCCTGTCGCTGTTAATGTTGTTTTAAATCCACCCGCTGTACTGCGCGCTACGATTTCATTAAAGCTTTCTTTTAATACTTTGTCGGTATTTTCATCCATAGAGCGGATAGTACCACGGGCTTGAACGTGATCTGCTAACGCATTAGGAATAGTACCGCCATTGATCATGCCGCAACCAAATACCGCAGGGCTAAAGGGATCAGTTTTTTTGGCAACCACATAATCCATATAATCAATTAAGCGAGTTGCTTCACGAATAGCATCTAAACCTTTATGCGGTGTAGATCCGTGCGCAGAAACACCATAAACATCTAATGTCCATGCTGAGCCGTAAGATGACATGACACCATCATTAAAACGTACACAACCGGTTTCGATAGCTGCATCATTATGTAGTGCGTAAGTTTCATCAACGCCTTCCATGCAACCTAACTCAACCATTTTGTCAGCACCAGGAACACGCATATCCTCTTCTGCCATTTGGAAAATAAAACGCACATTAGCGCTCATTTCTGCTTGGTTTTCAGCAAGGTATTTAGCGGCCGTTAATGCAATGGTCATATGAGTATCGTGACCACAATTATGTGCACAACCTTGATGGATAGAGCTGTGTTCGTTGTTCGTTAAGTCTGGCATTTCTAATCCATCCATATCTGCACGGATGGCAATCAGTGGAAAATCAGCATTAACAATTAAATCGGCAGTAAATCCAGTATAGCCATCAAAGGTTTTAATTTGATAGCCAAAGCTTTCCATCAATTCACGGCAATACTTTGATGTTTTATATTCTTCACCTGATAACTCAGGAATTTTGTGCAGATCTTGTCGTGTTTTTTTACTAAAGTCATTTAATTGAAAGAGTTTTTCGCTGACATTATAAATATTATTCATTAGATAACTCCCTGGATAGTAAATCCAATTTGTGCGACGATTGATGCGCCGAAGAAACAGCAGGTAGAAACAATCATGAAAATAAGGATCACTTTCCATGACATTTTCTTCAGTTCTTCTAATTGGCCACCAACGGATAAACCAGCAAATGCTAATAAAGGTACACAACAAGATAAGAAAGAGACTTTACCAATAGAACTAATAAAAAACTCTCTTACAGGTGTTTCAGGTAAACAAATAAGTATCCCGATAATAGTTGCATAAGCAAATGTTGGTAGAGATGAAGGTAAATATTGTTTAGCAACGAGTGAAATAAAAACCACTACAGACATAGCAATAAAGCTATCCCACATTGCATAAATAGCAATCCCTGATGTTAACGTTTGAGTAAACATTGCCAGTAAAATAGCAACGAATACTAATTTCATATCTATAATTATATTTTTCATGCAGTTTTGCCTCTGGTGAAAACTTTATAAATTTTTTCTGAAAGAGGTAAACCTAAATAGGTTAATGAGAGTGCGCCAAGTGCAGAAGATAATAAGTTAGATGCAGCCGCAACACTTAATACTTGTTGTGCTAAAGCTTCGTCTAAACCGTTAATTAATGCCCCTGATGCAGCACTTAACATTGAACCTGAACCTACGCCGGAGCCTGCTGCTAGAGCAAGTGGGTGTAAGCCTGTTAATGGTGCAAGACTACCTAATACGCTAAACCATAAAGTCCCGATAACAGAACCACATAAGTAAATAGCTAATACACCAATATATTCTTGTGAGCCAGTCCCAAATCTACCTTGAATAACGGCGATAGAAGGTTCTCGACTAATAGATGAACATGCACCAATTGCACGGCGACCAAAACCAAATTTAATGGCTAATGGTACGGCAATTAATACTGGTAATAAGTTTCCTAGCTCTTGAACAAATAAAGGAATACCGACACTTAAAATCATTTTTATATTTGGGACGATCATGCCAGCATATTGCGTACCTAAAATAAGTAGGCTGAAACCTACCATTTTACCGCAGAAGCCTTCTTCTTTTTCTGTAAATAATTTACCCCAAACTTTAATTTTTTTGCGGGTAAATCCAGCCGACATAAACATACCAATAATAACTGCAAATAACATTGGTAGAATAGGAATGACTGCAATACCAATCTTAATTTCTTTTTTACCAATCACATATTGTGAAATAAAAATTAAGAAAAGGACTGCCAGAATACTAATAAAGAAAACCTTTATCGGACTTCTACTTTTGTCCATCCGTTAATCTCCGTAGAAAAATAAACAGGCTTTATTCTAGAGGACAAAAAGCAAAAGGTAGCGTGACCAATGTCATGTTTACTTCATACCTCTTTTTCATGGGACATGAAATAAAATAATAGTAATAAATTTATTAACAATTTGAGTTAACTGAAATTATTGAGGAAAGACAGAGAGTAAGGCTGAAATGTGTCAGCTATATTGTTAAATAAAATGATAGCAGAAAAAGAGTAATTAAAAATTAGTTTAATTATTAAAATAATCCTATAAGTTTATTTTGTCTAGCACTTGATGATTTTAATACAATATAAATGAGATGGATTCTTATTTAATGCGAAATGAGTCATAAAAGCGATAAGTGCATTTATCAATAGTATTATTTTTTATAGTTAATTTCCTTTATTAATTGACCTATCTACCGTGACAATCAATCAAGAGATGTTATTCTTAATATTTGATTTAATAACACGGTATTCTCTATATGATGTGGTAAAAGAGTCGGTTGTTATATCTGGGGCAGCATGTAGAGAGATTACCCACTAAAATAAAAAGGAAATGCGTCACATGAGTAAGCAAACAGTTGCAACCTATATTGCTAAAGTGCTCCATAATGCAGGTGTGAAACGTATTTGGGGGGTGACGGGCGATTCATTGAATGGATTAAGTGATAGCTTGCGCAAAATGGGTACCATTGAATGGATGGGCACACGCCATGAAGAAGTCGCGGCTTTTGCCGCCGGAGCAGAAGCGGCTATCAATGGTGAATTAGCCGTTTGTGCCGGCTCCTGCGGACCAGGTAACTTACACTTAATTAATGGACTTTTTGATTGTCATCGTAATCATGTTCCCGTATTAGCGATTGCTGCTCATATTCCCTCTGCTGAAATTGGTAGTAATTACTTTCAAGAAACTCATCCTCAAGAGTTATTTCGTGAATGTAGTCACTATTGTGAATTAGTCTCTAATCCCGACCAGATCCCACAAATTCTGGCTATCGCTATGCGCACCGCTATTTTGAAAAAGGGTGTTGCGGTGGTGGTATTACCCGGTGATGTAGCGTTAAAACCCGCTCCAGAAGATGCCCATGAAAATTGGTATCCACTACAATCACCACTGATTATGCCGAATCGTTTTGAAATCGAAAAACTGTCTGAGGCACTGAATAACGCTAAAAATATCACCTTAATGTGTGGTGCCGGTTGTGCTCAAGCACATGATGAAGTGGTGAAACTAGCACAAACCTTAAAAGCCCCTGTTGTGCATGCACTACGTGGTAAAGAGTATCTTGAGTGGAATAATCCATGTAGCGTGGGAATGACGGGTCTTATCGGTTTTTCATCGGGTTATCACGCAATGGAGAATGCCGATACTTTAGTGCTGTTAGGTACTCAATTTCCTTATCGCGCTTTCTATCCTGCCAAAGCTAATATTATTCAAATTGACCTTAATCCAAGTAGCATTGGCTCACATTGCCATGTGGATATGGCTTTTGTTGGGGATGTCAAAGCAACCCTTAATGCATTACAACCGCGATTAAAAGAGAAAACAGATACCGCACATCTTGATGCCTCGTTAAAACATTATGCTAAAGCGCGCAAAGATTTAGATGCATTGGCTCAACCTAGTGAGCGTGATTTGATCCACCCTCAGTATTTAGCACGTCGATTAAGTGAATTAGCCAACGATGATGCGGTATTTACCTGTGATGTTGGCACGCCAACAGTTTGGGCGGCACGTTACGTGAAAATGAATGGTAAACGTCGTTTAATTGGTTCGTTTAACCATGGCTCAATGGCGAATGCGATGGCGCAAGCTATTGGTATTCAAGCACTGGACAGAAAACGTCAAGTTGTGGCGATGTGCGGTGACGGTGGTTTTACCATGTTAATGGGTGATTTCATCTCATTGGCTCAAATGAACTTACCGGTGAAAGTGGTGATTTTTAATAACAGCGTATTAGGTTTTGTGGCGATGGAAATGAAAGCGGGGGGCTATTTGACTGACGGCACCGATTTACATAATCCTGATTTTGCCGCTATTGCCAATGCGGCGGGAATTAAAGGTATTCGCGTTGAGAAAGGCGAAGATCTTGATGAAGCATTAAAAACAGCCTTTGAACATGATGGCCCTGTTATTGTGGATGTGGTAACCGCAAAACAAGAGCTTTCCATGCCTCCGGAAATTAAATTTGAGCAGGCCAAAGGTTTTAGCTTGTATATGATGAAAGCGATTATTAATGGTCGTGGCGATGAAATAGTGCAATTAGCGAAAACCAACTGGTTGCGCTAATCATTAAACGCATAATCGTTATATTGCGAGTTGCAGGGGCTAATCACCTACCTGCAACTTGCATGTCAACATAAGTCGATAGGATTTTTTATTATTTCGCTTTCTCTGCTAAACAAAAGTTTTCAATTAATTGCCCCATTAATTCACGAGTTGGCTCAATAAAAGCCATATCAATAAACTCATCAGGCTGGTGGGCTTGTTCAATGGAGCCAGGACCAAGCACTAGCGTAGGGCATAGCGCTTGAATAAAAGGTGCTTCGGTACAGTAATTAACAGTCTGCGCTTTCTCACCCAGTAGTTTTTCAATCACGGCAACCATTTTATGATCGGTCGGACACTCGTAGCCGGGAATAGGCTCGTGCAATGCTTCGACACTTAAACGTCCCGGCCAGCGCGCTTTTACCGGGGCTAATGTTTCGTGTAGCAGATCATCAAGATCTTGCAGCGTTAATCCCGGTAATGGGCGAATATCCATATGTAATTCACAGCAAGCACAAATTCTATTAGCAGCATCACCACCGTTAATATAACCAAAGTTCATGGTGGGATAGGGAATAACAAACGCCGGATTGTTATAACGGGTTTTTAATCTATCGCGCAGTGTACTGAGATGGGTGATAGATTCATGCATTAACTCAATAGCGTTGACACCTTTTTCCGGATCACTAGAGTGACCGGATTGCCCAGTAATACGGATAGCATTAGATAAATGCCCTTTGTGAGCACGTATTGGTTGTAATGAGGTGGGTTCGCCAATAATAGCAAAATCAGGACGAATAGCGGTATTAGCGGCAAAATAACGTGCACCAGCCATCGACGTTTCTTCATCTGCTGTAGCAAGAATATACAGAGGATGTGTGAGTTGAGAGGTATCTATATCTCGCAATGCATCAATAATAAAGGCAAAAAAGCCTTTCATATCTGCCGTACCTAAACCATATAACTTGCCTTCTTTTTCCGTTAGGGTAAAGGGATCTTGAGTCCAACGCCCTTCATCAAATGGCACTGTATCCGTATGCCCACAGAGTAATAACCCGCCGGTTCCACTGCCAAGGGTAGCAAGTAGGTTAAATTTCCCTCTGGTTTCAGGTACTGGTTGTATTTCAATTGAAAAACCGAGTGTTTCCAACCAATTAGCCAATAGATTAATCAATGCCTCGTTACTTTGGTCTGTCTTAGCATCTGTTGCACTAATTGAGGGCGTTGCAATTAATTGTCGATAAAGCTCAATAAATGTAGGTAATTTAATATTCACTGTTGACAGCCTTTCTTCATAATAGTATCAATATTCATGCACTTTTTTTGAATAAAAATACATTAATCGGTTTGTGTTCATAGTACAAGGTAAGAATGACATGTTAAATACTCTGATTGTAGGAGCAAGTGGTTACACCGGTGCTGAATTAGCAGCCTATCTTCAGCAGCATCCCCATGTGAATTTGAGCAGACTGATGGTATCCGCTCAAAGTGTAGATGCAGGGAAGTGCTTTTCTGAGCTTTACCCACAATATCGTGGCTTAGTTGATTTGCCACTTGAGCCTATGGTCGATGTTGCTAATGCCGCTGAAAATATCGATATCGTTTTTTTAGCCACCGCACATGAAGTCAGTCATGACATTGCCCCTATTTTTCTCGCTCAGGGGTGTGTGGTGTTCGATTTATCTGGCGCCTACCGAGTACAAAATAAGCATTTCTACCAACAATACTATGGATTCGAGCATAAGAATACTGATTGGTTATCACAGGCGGTTTATGGTCTTGCCGAATGGAACGCTGATCAGATTAGTCAGGCTCAACTTATTGCTGTGCCGGGTTGTTATCCCACCGTTTCTCAGCTGTCGTTAAAGCCATTAGTTGAAGCGGGATTATTAGACAGCACTCACTGGCCTGTTATCAATGCCACCAGCGGTGTAAGTGGCGCAGGCAGAAAAGCGTCTTTAACAAACAGCTTTTGTGAAGTGAGTTTACAACCTTACGGTGTTTTTACGCATCGTCACCAACCGGAAATTGCTACTCACCTTGGCATTGATGTCATTTTTACTCCTCATCTTGGTAATTTTGCTAGGGGGATCTTAGCCACTATCACCTGTAAGTTAAAACAAGGTGTCACAGAAAATGAGGTAAGGCAGGCATTTGAAACAGCGTATCAAGGCCAACCGTTGGTACGTGTGTATGACAAAGGTCTACCTGCATTAAAAGCCGTTGTCGGTACCGCCTTTTGTGATATCGGGTTAGCACAACAAGGTGAGCATTTAATTATTGTCGGTGCGGAAGATAACTTATTAAAAGGGGCCGCAGCACAAGCGGTGCAATGTATGAACATTCGGTTCGGTTTTGCACCAACCGAAACACTTATCTAAATAATGAGTAGGGACGTTTTATGGAACCATTAATTATCAAACTAGGCGGTGTACTGCTAGATAACGAAAAAGCGTTAACACGTTTTTTTACAGCACTACAAGAATATCGCACTAGTCATAGCCGTCCATTAGTGATTGTTCATGGTGGTGGCTGTTTGGTTGATTCTCTGATGAAAAAGCTGCAATTGCCCGTTGTTAAAAAACAAGGCCTACGAGTTACCCCCGCCGATCAAATTGACATTATTACTGGCGCGTTGGCAGGAAGTGCCAATAAAACATTGCTGTCATGGGCCACACGCTTTGGTTTAAATGGTGTCGGACTTTGTTTGGGCGATGGCCAATTAGCCAAAGTAACAAAAATTAGTGATGAACTAGGTCATGTAGGAAATGCTGAACCTGGTTCTCCTGAGTTATTAAATCTATTACTGAATGCAGGGTATCTCCCGATTATTAGTTCTATAGGTGTGAGTATCCAAGGTGAACTGATGAATGTTAATGCCGACCAAGCGGCAACAGCGATTGCTGAAACCTTAGGCGCAGATTTGGTGTTGCTCTCAGATGTAAGTGGCATTTTGGATGGCAAAGGACAAAAACTCACAGAAATATCTGCCACAAAAGCGCAAGCATTAATCGACCAAGGCATTATCACCGACGGCATGATTGTTAAAGTTAATGCTGCGTTAGAAGCGGCAAAAACGCTTAGACGTCCTGTTGAAATAGCCAGTTGGCGTCACGCGGAAAAACTGACTGATTTATTTAATGGTATGGCGATCGGGACACGTATTTTAGCTTAAACACAACCACATAACGCTTTGTATATTGGCGAAATAAACACAATTGAGAATAAAGGTTATCACTATGACGAAAGGTATTAAAAAAATTGTACTGGCATATTCAGGTGGTCTAGACACATCGGCTATCATCCCTTGGTTAAAAGAGCATTATGACAATTGCGAGGTGGTTGCGTTTGTTGCTGATGTGGGACAAAGCCGTGAAGATCTGGAAGGCGTAGAGCAAAAAGCATTGGCGTCAGGGGCCAGTGAATGCTATGTGGTTGATTTACGAGAAGAGTTTATTAAAGACTATGTATATCCAGTATTAAAAACAGGGGCATTATATGAAGGGAGCTATTTGTTAGGCACTTCAATGGCACGTCCTGTGATTGCGAAAGCACAAGTTGAATTGGCATTAAAACTCGGGGCTGATGCCTTGGCGCATGGCGCAACAGGTAAAGGTAATGACCAAGTTCGTTTTGAAAGTACTTATACCGCACTGGCACCGCAACTTAAAGTGGTTGCACCTTGGAGAGAGTGGGACTTGCGCTCCCGTGAAGCTCTACTGGATTATCTAAAAGTTCGTCATATTCCAACCACGGCGACACTTGAGAAAATTTATAGTCGTGATGAAAACGCATGGCATATCTCAACAGAAGGCGGAGTGTTAGAAAGTCCATGGAATGCTTCTAATGAAGATTGCTGGGCATGGACGGTAGATCCGAAAAAAGCCCCTGATACACCTGAACAGGTTTCTGTAACGGTAAAAGCAGGTGAAGTGGTTGCTATCAATGGCAAAGCTCAATCCCCTTATGAGTGTTTAGCTACATTAAATACGCTAGGCGTAAAACACGGTATTGGTCGTATTGATATTGTGGAAAATCGTCTGGTCGGTATGAAATCTCGCGGTTGCTATGAAACCCCGGGAGGCACCATTATGATGGCGGCACTGCGTGGTGTTGAGCAACTGGTTTTGGATAGAGATGCTTTTAAATGGCGTCAACAGTTGGGTTTAGAAATGTCTTATGTTGTTTATGACGGTCGTTGGTTTACGCCAATTCGGGCTTCATTACAAGCTGCCGCTGACTCGCTGGCAACAGAGGTAAATGGCGAAGTGGTGTTAGAGCTTTATAAAGGCCATGTAAATGCTATTCAGAAAAAATCTGACAACAGCCTCTACTCGGAAGAGTTCGCCACCTTTGGTGAAGATGAAGTCTATGATCACAGCCATGCAGAAGGGTTTATCCGCCTATATTCTTTGCCATCACGTATTCGGGCATTAAGTAAAAAGAAATAAGGTGAGACCAATAAGAGTGATGTGACAAAAGGCATCACTCTCTACATTTTTATCAAGCATGACTTTTAACAAAGACAAAATAGGATGTGATTATGGCACTTTGGGGTGGACGTTTTAGTCAGCAAGCTGATCAACGGTTTAAACAATTCAATGATTCACTGCGGTTTGACTATCGACTCGCACAACAAGATATCTTTGGTTCAGTAGCTTGGTCTAAAGCGTTAGTCACAGTAGGTGTCTTATCGCAGGATGAACAAGCTCAACTTGAACAGGCACTTTATGAACTGTCTGAGGAAGTAACAGCTAATCCTCATTCTATTTTACAAAGTGATGCGGAAGATATTCATAGTTGGGTAGAGAGCAAACTGATTGCCAAAGTGGGTGATTTAGGTAAGAAGTTGCACACTGGACGTAGCCGTAATGATCAGGTCGCGACAGATTTAAAATTGTGGTGTAAAGAAGAAGTCGCCCACTTACGTCAGGCTATTATTGAATTACAAAAGGCGTTGGTGGTAACCGCTGAACAAAATCAACATGCTGTGATGCCCGGTTATACTCATTTACAACGTGCTCAACCCGTCACTTTTGCGCATTGGTGTTTAGCTTATAAAGAGATGTTAGCAAGAGATGAGAGTCGTTTAGCGGATGCATTAACGCGTTTAGATGTAAGTCCACTGGGTAGTGGCGCTTTGGCGGGTACCGCTTATGATATTGATCGTGAACAATTAGCTCAATGGTTGGGTTTTGCCAGTGCAACAAACAATAGTTTAGATAGCGTATCAGATAGAGATCATGTGTTAGAGCTATTATCTGCGGCTGCTATTGGTATGGTGCATCTTTCTCGTTTTGCTGAAGATTTGATTTTCTTTAATAGTGGGGAAGCAGGTTTTATTGAGCTTTCAGATAAAGTCACTTCTGGCTCTTCATTAATGCCACAGAAGAAAAATCCTGATGCATTAGAACTTATTCGTGGTAAGTGCGGGCGTGTACAAGGGGCATTAACCGCAATGATGATGACTCTAAAAGGGTTGCCTCTTGCTTATAATAAAGATATGCAAGAAGACAAAGAAGGGCTGTTTGATGCCGTTGATACTTGGTCTGATTGTTTGCATATGGCAACATTAGTGCTTGATGGGTTGCAGGTTCGCCGTCCTCGTTGTGAAGAGGCCGCAAAACAAGGTTATGCTAATGCGACAGAGCTTGCTGATTATTTAGTCGCAAAAGGGGTGCCATTTCGCCAAGCTCACCATATTGTCGGTGAAGTTGTTGTTAGTGCAATTGAGCAAGGTAAAGCACTTGAAGAGTTGGCGCTATCTGAATTACAGAAGTTTAGTAGCAAAATTACCGTTGAAGTTTACGAGATCCTTTCATTGCAATCTTGTTTAGATAAACGATTAGCAAAAGGTGGAGTATCTCAACAGCAGGTTTCTTATGCCATTACTGAGGCCAAAAAACAGCTTAATATGGATGAGTAGTTTTATCCCATTGTATAACTGACAGATTATTCAAAAAAAGCGGGGTGGCTCATGCCCTGCTTTTTTATGGACGCTTACCGATAATAATAGTTTAATCAATTGATATATCACTATTTATTGATAAAAGATGAAAAAATCGCGTTACAATAACGCACGATTGATAGAAAAATTTATCAGTTGTTATATTATCTATAGCTATTAACTATCAGTAATAAGTATGGGATCTGCAATGAATATCCGTGATTTGGAATATCTGGTGGCTCTAGCTGAGCATAAACATTTTCGCCGTGCGGCAGATTCTTGCCATGTGAGCCAGCCAACATTAAGTGGCCAAATTCGTAAACTTGAGGACGAATTAGGCGTTATGTTACTTGAAAGAACCAGTCGCAAAGTACTGTTTACCCAGCAGGGATTATTGCTAGTAGAGCAAGCGAAAACGGTATTACGTGAAGTGAAAGTGCTACAAGAAATGGCATCACTACAAGGTGAGAGTATGGCAGGGCCGTTACATATTGGGCTTATTCCTACTGTTGGACCTTATTTATTACCGCATATTATTCCCGAATTACATAGAAACTACCCTAAGTTAGAGATGTATCTTCACGAAGCACAAACCAATAGCTTATTAGCTCAGCTAGATAGCGGTAAACTCGACTGTGCTATTTTAGCCATGGTAAAAGAGAGTGCCCCTTTTATAGAAGTGCCTTTGTTTGAAGAGCCGATGAAATTAGCTATTTATGATGAGCATCCATGGCATGATCGCAAATCAGTGCCGATGGGGGACTTAGCAGGCCAACGTTTATTAATGTTAGAAGATGGGCATTGCTTACGTGATCAAGCTTTAGGTTTTTGTTTCCAAGCAGGGGCTAAAGAAGATACCCATTTTAGAGCAACTAGTTTAGAAACATTGCGTAATATGGTCGCTGCAGGAAGTGGTATTACACTTTTACCTGATTTAGCGGTACCTCAAGCACAAAAACGCGATGGCGTTTGCTATTTAGATTGTACTTCACCTAATCCATCACGTTCTATTATTTTGGCTTATCGCCCCGGATCGCCTTTGCGTAATCGTTATGAACAATTAGCAGAGACAATCCGTGATCATATGACCGCATTTTATGAGGCTAAGAAAGCAGCATCAAAATAAGCGATTTAAACCATTTAAAGCAGCAACGCGATAGGCTTCCGCCATGGTTGGATAGTTGAAGGTGGTATTAACGAAGTATTCGATAGTATTGCCTTCTCCTTTTTGCTCCATAATTGCTTGGCCGATATGAATTATTTCAGCAGCGCGCTCGCCAAAGCAGTGAATACCTAAAATTTGCTTGGTTTCACGGTGAAAAAGAATTTTTAAGCTACCGACATTCATACCCGCAATTTGGGCTCTAGCAAGATGCTTAAATTGTGAACGACCGACCTCATAGGGGATCTTCATTGCGGTGAGTTGCTGTTCCGTTTTACCCACAGAGCTGATTTCTGGAATGGTATAGATACCCGTTGGAATATCTTCAATTAAATGCGTTTCCGAGGTGCCAGTGGTAAGCGCAAGTGCCGCAATGCGCCCTTGATCATAAGCCGCAGAGGCTAAGCTTGGATAGCCAATCACATCACCCACTGCATAGATATGTTCACAACTGGTTTGATAATGCGCATTAACTGCCACTTGTCCACGGCTATCGGTTTTGATCCCAACATTTTCCAAACCAAGTGTATCGGTATTACCCGTTCTACCATTAGCATAAAGCAGACAATCGGCTTTGACTTTCTTACCGGATTTTAGATGAACAATAACGCCATCATCAACGCCTTCGATGGTGTCGTACTCTTCATTGTGTCGAATAACAATACCGTTATTCCAAAAATGGTAAGAGAGTGCATCTGACATTTCTTGATCAAGGAATGACAGTAGATGATCACGAGTATTAATTAAATCAACTTTTACTCTTAGACCTCTAAAAATAGAAGCGTATTCACAACCAATGACCCCAGCACCATAAATAATGACATGGCGAGGTTCATGCTCAAGGTCGAGTATGGTATCGCTGTTATAAATACGAGAGTGTGAGAAATCAACATCCGGTGGGCAATAAGGGCGAGAGCCTGTGGCAATAATAAAATTATCTGCACTGAGAATATCACAAGTACCATCAGGATAACGTACGCTAATTCTATGATCATCAATAAAAGCAGCTTCGCCTGAATACATCGTACAATGATTACGCTCGTAGAAGCCTTGACGCATTTTAGTCTGTTGACTGATTACCGTGCTGGCTTGGCGTAGTATTTGAGAAAAAGAGGAGTTGATCAGGCGAGATTGGTCGCTATAGAGCGGGTTTTGATTAAACTCGATAATACGACTGACCGCGTGGCGTAGAGCTTTTGAAGGGATAGTTCCCCAGTGAGTACAGCCACCACCGACTTGATCATAACGTTCAATGACGGCGACGCGTTTTCCTTGTTTAACCAGCCCCATGGCCGCGCCTTCACCACCAGGACCTGAACCGATTACAATTGCATCGAAATGAGAATGTTGCATAGGAAGAGACCTGTTTTATACAAAACGACAACGACATATTAACATTAGAATGAATAATAGCCCAATTGACATTAGGGGCATTAGTCACACTTTATTTAGTTTTTTATCTGAATGTGTCGTTATGGATAACGGTACGTACTTATTTTCTGTAAAAATTTGATATATTGGTTATAAACCACATTTGGATTATCAGGATTGCTGTGAGTAATAATATTGGCATCAGAGCGAAACAAAAAGAAAAAACCCGCCGTTCTTTGATTGAAGCAGCTTTTAGCCAACTCAGTGCAGAACGTAGTTTTACTAGCCTAAGCTTACGAGAAGTGGCGCGAGAAGCGGGTATTGCACCTACCTCATTTTATCGTCATTTTAAAGATGTTGATGAGTTGGGGTTAACTATGGTCGATGAAAGTGGACTGATGCTACGTCAATTGATGCGACAAGCACGACAGCGTATCGCTAAAGGTGGAAGTGTGATCCGTACATCGGTTTCTACCTTTATGGAATTTATTGGTAATAATCCGAATGCTTTTCGATTATTGTTACGTGAACGCTCTGGCACATCTGCTGAATTTCGTGCCGCTGTCGCACGAGAGATCCAACATTTTATTGCAGAACTGGCAGACTACCTTGAGCAAGAAAGTAATATGCCACGTTATTTTACTGAAATGCAGGCTGAAGCGATGGTGACTATCGTATTTAGTGCAGGGGCAGAAGCATTAGATATTGATATTGAAAAACGCCAACAATTAGAAGAAAGATTAGTAATACAACTACGGATGATTGCCAAAGGCGCTTACTATTGGTATCGACGTGATTTAGAAACACCTCTACAAAATAACCCCGAAATAAAGAAAAAAATGCATCAGAAAGGAGATAAATGATGGAACAAAATCGCTGTGAAAAAAGCACACTATTACTTTCCGTAGTTATCGGTGTTGCTTTACATGGTAGTTACTCAACTTTATTTAACCCACTTACTGGACCTTGGTCTATTTTTCCACTGATTAGTTTAGTTCTAGCTGTTTACTGCTTATACCAACGTTATTTAAATCAACCAATGACTGATGGTATGCCTAAGTTAATTTTCTCATTCTTTTTATTAGGGCTATTTGGTTACAATGCTTATTTAAAAACCTCTAACCCTGAAATGGGCTCTAACTTCTTCTCTTCTGTATGTATTGTGATTATTGCTCTATGGATTTATCGTCAAATTAAACAGCGTAAACGTCTACGTGAACAGGAAGAAGACGCTGAGAAAGCATCGCAAGCAGAGCAATATTAATTGTTATCAGCTTTTGGTTGTAAACACAGCGAGATTTTGACACCAGTAAGTGCACTTACTGGTGTTTTATTTTTATTGGGGTTTTGGTGGTAATTTCTGCTATAACTTCTAAAACTAAAAGTTATCTTTTCTCTAATAACACACCACATTCCATATGATGGGTGTAAGGGAATTGGTCAAAAAGTGCTAACTTACTGATTTTGTGAGTTTTGATCAGCGTTTCTAAATTCTGGCACAGAGTCTGCGGATTACAAGAGATATATAAAATGCGCGAGTAATTCTTAACCAACTCAACAGTTTTCTCATCCAAACCACTGCGTGGTGGGTCAACAAAAATAGTTTCACATTGGTAATCTTGTAGATTAATCCCTTCTAAGCGTTTAAATTCCCTTACGCCATTCATTGCTTGAGTAAAATCTTCCGCTGACATACGAATAATTTTAACATTATCAATATGGTTCATCGCGATATTATATTGCGCTGCATGCACTGAGGGCTTCGCTATCTCAGTGGCTAGCACTCGCTTAAAATTACGCGCAAGGGCGAGAGAGAAATTGCCGTTACCGCAATAAAGCTCTAACAGATCACCGGTTGAGTTTTCAGTGACTGATAGTGCCCATTCCAACATCTTAATATTGACCTGTGCATTAGGTTGGGTAAAGCTATTTTCCACTTGACGGTAGATCATCTGTTGACCCGCAACAGGTAATACTTCATCGACAAAATCATTATCGAGCATAATTTTAGTTTTATATGCTCGGCCAATTAATTGCACATCAAACCCCTGAGCAATCAATGTTTGGCGTAATGCTGTCGCTTCTTGTTGCCAAGTCTCATCAATTTTTTTGTGATATAACAACGATACAATGATTTTATTGCTTAAGGTTGAAAGATAATCAATTTGAAATAATTTATGGCGCAGTGTTGGTTTATCTTTTATTTCTGCCAATAAAGCTACCATCATCTGATTAATCAGTTGGCTCGCCACTGGAAATTGGTCAACGCGGATACGCTGCTTAGTCTCTTGATCAAACATAATATGATACAGAGCGTCCTGCTCATGCCAGATGCGAAATTCTGCACGCATACGATAATGTTGTTCTGGTGATGAAAAAACTTCCACATTAGGCGCATTAAAAGGTGCCATCATCTTTTGTAGGCGTTCGGTCTTTTCATTCAGTTGAGACTGGTATGTTTGCGTTGGTAATGAATTTTGCATGGTATCTCGCCTTGTTTTTGGCAGTAATAAAGTTAAGCGAGCGAAATTGTAGAGATCCTCATGAAGATGTCCAGTATTCTTCATGTTCAATTTCTGGACTCAGTGAAGTTGGCATCGTAGCATAGCGATTCGGTCTCCGATATGGAGTGAAAAGGGAATCTGGTGCAAAGCCAGAACTGACGCGCAGCGGTAATAGGATCAAGGATAATAAAAGACACTGCAATGCACCAAAATCAGTGCTGTGGGAAGTCATTATCTTAAATGCTCAGAGTATTTAACCTAGAGTCCGAAGACCTGCCGAACATTTGTCGCATGTAAAATTAAGTACGCGTTTTACTTAATTTTGGCGGCATCCTGCTACTTATTTCTGTTGGATGCAGATTTCATGAATAATAAAAAAGTATTTTTTCTTTCAAGTGTTGCTTTAAGTGTTATGACGAGCAGTTTCAACCTATTTGCACAGGCTGATAATACATTGAGTGTGACTGCTAATCGTTTTCAACAACCTACCTCCTCTATTTTAGCGCCAGTGACTATTGTTGATCGTGAACAGATCGATCGCTGGCAGAGCAATAGTGTGCTTGATGTATTGCGTAGAATGCCAGGGATTGATGTAGCACAAAGTGGTGGTATAGGGCAGATGAGTTCAGTCTTTGTGCGAGGAACTGACTCAAGACATGTATTAATATTAATTGATGGTGTACGTACTAACCAAGCAGGGATTTCTGGCTCTTACGATATGAGTCAACTGCCTCTTTCTTTAGTACAACGTATTGAATATATAAGAGGCCCTCGTTCGGCTGTTTATGGCTCCGATGCGATTGGTGGGGTCATTAATTTTATAACGAAACGCCAAAATGATGGTTTAACGTTAAATGCAGGAATAGGAAGCCATGGATATCAAAATTACAATGGTTCAATACAACAAAAGGTAGGTGAGAGAACCACATTATCTGCGGCAGGTGGATATACTTATACTAAGGGAATACATGCAACGGATGATTCTGTCCCTGTTGCCGCCCCTTTTCATGACAGACATGGATTTATGAATAAATCCTATTGGTTTGGTATCGACCATATTTTTAATGATAACTTTCAAGGCTACATGAAAGGGTATGGTTATGATAATCGTACTACTTATGTTGCATCTTATCCCGGTAATACAGATCAAAGTAAAACTTATAATCGTAATTATGAAGCGGGTATTAAGTTCAGTGGTGATTCCTATTTTAGTCAATTAATTACGGTGTATAGCCAAACTAAAGACTATAACTACATTTCAACAAATGGCCGTGATGGTAAGGGCTCTTCTGTAGATAATTCTAAACAATATAATGTCCAATGGGGGAACACCTTTTTAATTCCAAGTGGCATGATCAGCGCTGGAATGGATTGGCAAAGACAAACGATTGAAGCGAATTCAGCATCAGTACCTCATCAAAGAACAATTGATAATACTGGGCTATATCTCACATCTCAAAAACAACTTAGTTCAGTTATCGTCGAAGGCGCTATTCGTTCTGATCACCACGATGAATTTAACTGGCATACTACATGGCAAACCAGTGCAAGTTGGGAGTTCGTCGATAACTATCGAGTAATTGCTTCTTATGGTACGGCATTTAAGGCTCCTACATTGGGGCAACTTTATGCGGATAATCCTGCATGGAACACAAAAGGTAATCCCAACTTAAAACCAGAGAAAAGTAAGCAGTGGGAAGTGGGCGTTGAAGGGTTAACTCAAGGGATTGATTGGCGTTTATCTCTATATCAAAATGATATTGATAATCTGATTGCTTTTAGAGATAACACTTACATTAAATTACAATAAAGCTAAAATAAAAGGTGCTGAATGGGTTGGTGAGATGGATACTGGATCATTACATCATCAATTAACATTGCAGTACCTTGATGCTAGAGATAGTGATAATAATCTATTAAGCAGAAGAGCAAAGCAACAGCTTAAGTATCAAGTAGATTGGAATATCGCAGATATAGATATTGGAATTAATTATCAATATATAGGAAAGCGCTATGATACGGACTTTAACCAATATCCTACGAAAAGAATAAAACTAGGTGGGGTAAGTCTTTGGGATTTAACTGCGTCATATCCTATTACATCTCATCTCTCAATTCGTGGTAGAATAGCCAACCTGTTTGATAAAGATTATGAGACAGCTTATGGCTATCGCACGCCAGGACGTGAATATTTCCTCACCGGAAGCTACGACTTCTGATGCACAATCTACCGCTAATCCCACTGTCTTAGTTTTTGACTCAGGGGTTGGCGGTTTATCTATTTATCGAGAGATCCGTGAAAAACTGCCGGATGCTCACTATATCTATGTTTTCGATAATGAAGCATTTCCTTATGGTGAGAAACCTCAAGAGTTTATTATTGAGCGTGTCGTTCGTATCGTCAGTGCTGTCGCGCAACAGCATGAGTTAGCAGCGATTGTGATCGCTTGTAATACCGCAAGTACAGTAAGTCTGCCTGCTTTACGTGCTAAATTTACTGATATCCCCATTGTTGGTGTTGTTCCTGCGATTAAACCTGCAGCAAAACTTACCTGTAATGGTGTGGTCGGTCTATTAGCCACAAGAGCAACGGTTAAGCGACCTTATACTCATGAACTTATCGAACGCTTTGCGACAGAGTGTAAAGTGCATCTATTAGGTTCAGCAGAGCTGGTGGAGTTGGCTGAAAAAAAACTGCATGGCGAAAAGGTGTCATGCGATGAGCTACGTAGAATTTTAGCCCCTTGGCTTAAAATGAAAGAGCCACCAGATACGGTAGTATTAGGGTGTACCCATTTTCCTCTATTAGAAGAAGAGTTACTTTCTGTTTTGCCTGATGGTACTCGAATTATTGATTCTGGTGGTGCAATTGCAAGAAGAACTGCGTGGTTAGTTGTAAATCAAGATAAAATCAGAGGTTCAAAAGAAATTAGTTTTGCTTACTGTCTTAAAGAAGATGAGTATAGTGAATTATTAAAACCGGTTTTAGCCGATTTTGGCTTTAAAACGCTCAGAAAATTGGCGCTTTAAGTTAAATTTGTTGGAAAATTAAACGGTCGGTAAAAAAATCAAAAAAAAGTGTTGCCAGCTTCACAAAACTCCCTATAATGCGCCCTCGTTGTCACGGCACAGGGCGCTAAGCGAACC
>NZ_KV791998.1:0-45392 GCF_001808035.1 Proteus sp. HMSC14B05
ATATAATTACACAAAAAAAACCTCTGTTTTTTTTTAAAAAAACCTTCAATAGATAAACCTTTCACCTTTTACCTATAATTTAAAATTTAAATCTAACAAACCAACCAAAAAAACATATTTCGCTAATCATTTAACAAAATAATACTAATCATAATTATATATAACTTGTCAAATTTCACGTAAAAAAATATTATTATCTCGCTCTTAATTATGAGCAAATTTGTAACTACAATTAATACTTAAATGGACTTTAAAATGAAAAAATCATTATTTTCACTATTAATTCTATCTACACTTTCTTTATCAACACAAGCTATTGCACAACAGATTCACCTTGGTGGTTATAATATAGATATCCAAGGCAGAGTAATTGACGAGAAACTAACTTGTGTCGTTCAAGATGTTGCTCCAATTCAATTGGATGATGCTTACATTGATTCTTTACTACTTACTCCTGAAAAACGATTTAGTGTGGATTTTTCTGGCTGTACTAATCAAGCAAGAGATAGAAAAGTCAAAGTAGTTTTTGGACAAAAAAACACTACTCATTTAATGAATACTGGTTCGACAGAAAATGATACCAATGCTCGAGTAGCATTATTGCGTTCTACAGGTGAACTTATTCCACTTAATGGTGAGAATTCAGAACGTACATTTTCTTCGGAGGTTGCCGGTGAACGTGGTAGCTTAGAATTTTTATTAAAATATGATAGACCAGCATCGATTGATGATGCTGTTACCGCAGGTGCTTTCAGTGCTGCCTTATCTCTTGATGCTTACGTCACTGATGATATCCAATAAAAAACGGTCAAAACTAAATATAATTCTGCTTTAATTTTCAACCCAATAAAAAGTCGGGGAAATACCGGCTTTTTATTTATAGGTTAATACAATAAATAACTTAACTAATGGTTAATTAAAAAAACATATGATTAAAAAATATATTGTTTATATAATATCATTTGTCTTTACATTCTCATGTTATGCTTCTATTCAAATTAATAAGGATAGATTTTTTTATAAAGAACAAGATAAGGAAATTCTATTTAATATAAAAAATAAAAGCGAACAAAAAACCTATATTATTCAAAGTTGGGTATCACACTATAACAAAGAAGATAATAGTGAGGCACCATTTATCATTTCTCCTAGTTTGATAAGATTAGCACCAAATGATAAATTTACATTAAAAATTATCAAAACGGATGATATAAAAGAAATCAACCAAGAATCTGTATATAGAGTAAACATAAAAGTAGTTCCAGTTATAGATGATGAGATGGCTGATAAAAACTTGCTTCTTATCTCTTTAAACTCAATATATAATCTTTTCTATACACCTAGCAATATTATTAACAAAAGTGATAATAAAGATATTAATTTTTTTATTAATGATGAAGATTTTATTAAAATAAATAACCCCACTCCTTATTTTATTACCATAGCAGAAGCAAAGGTAGATAACATTGATATATTAAATGAACGAATAACCCTATCGCCATTTAAAAATTACAGTATAAAAAATAAAAATATAACTAAAAATATCAAAGATAGAAAAGTACATTGGAAGAGAGTCGATGAGTATGAGCAGACTATCATTGCAACCCCAAAGGAACTTATTTATGAGTAAGATAAGTTTTAGACTAAAAACATCTTTGCTATTGATATTAAATGCATACCCTCTCTTTTCTATTGCTAACAATAATATTCATTCTCTATATAAAAGTGTATTGTCAAACATTGATAATAAAACCATCGGCAAGTTATTAAATAATGAACATCCTGATGGTTATTACTCAACAAATATTTATATCAACGAAAATAAAAAAGAAACCATTATTTTATATTATGAAAATAAAGACGGTATATTAACACCAAGGATTAATATTAATGATTTAATTCGTTTAAATATTGACCCATCTTTTTATAATATTCCTGTTGATTTAAATTCGGATTTGTTATTAAGCGATTACAATATTGATTTTAAATATAATTTTTCCTCGCAATCATTATATTTAACTATTCCACAAAAAGCCTTAGATAATAAAAAAAATATGCTTGCTAGCCAAGTTTTATGGGATGATGGTGTCACTGCTTTGTTTAGCTCATATTCTTATTTTGGCAAATATAACAATCAAAATAAGATAGAACACAAAATCAGTTTTAATTCAGGTGCTAACTTAGGTGCTTGGCGAGTACGTAGTAAAAGTTATTATCATCATACGGATAAGCAACAGCAATTTAAGCTATACTCATTATATGCTTATCATCAATTAAATACGCTGTTGGCAACGCTTAATGTGGGGGAATTTCGACCAACCAGTAGAATGTTATCAACAGATAAATTAATTGGATTTCAACTTATATCTAGTGATTTGCTCTCTGGTAATGATCTCTATATGAATAGTCCTATTATAGAAGAGATTGCAGAATCTCATGCTGAAATTAAAGTGAAACAACAAGGAAGAACCATTTATGAAACTATTGTTCCTCCTGGGCCTTTTATTTTAAACGATCTACCTGTTATAGGTAGCAATGAATTGGTATTAGAAATAAAAGAAGCAGATGGACGTATAAGAAAAAGTACGCATTACTTTACTACAATGCCAAACCAATTAAAAAAAGGTCGTTATCAATATAATTTTATTTCTGGATATTCTTATGATAGATATAACCAGTTTAATAATCAAAATAATAACCCTATTTTTTTACTGGGTGAGTTCTCCTATGGTATTAATCAAAAAATAACCGCTTATGGTGCAATTAGAAAGAAGCTGAATAGCAATACTTTCTTTTCAGGATTATCATTAGATTTAGGACGCTGGGGGGGAGTAGCCAGTGATATTAGTTATTTTGAACACAATAATCTATTAAAATACCAATTGCGCTATAATAAACGATGGAGCAATATTGGTACTTCTTTAAATATATCTTCTAGCCATTATCAATCAATAAAATCTGATAGTGTTAGCATTAGAAAAAGTCAAACAGACAACATAAAAAATAGCTATACAATTTCTCTCTTTCAACCGATTAAATCTTTCGGGACATTTTCTATTGGTTATCATCAAAATTCTTATGCCAAAAGAAAAAATGACTTTACAATCAATACTTCTCTATCATCTTCTATAAAAAAAATGAATTATAGTATAAAATATCAATATAAAAATGAAAGATATTATAATGACAATCATTTTTCTTTAAATTTTAATATTCCACTAACAAATAGCTCTCAATCCTATCATTGGGTAAGCAATCAATTTGATTATCATCCAAACAATAAAGGTTATATAAATAGTACGACTATAGGTGGAAGTTTATTAGAACACTATCGCTTAGGCTATTCTATTAATTACCGACGGGATTTTAGCCACCCAAATGCTGGCTATCATACTTCAGTAAATACTCAGTATAAGGGGAGATATCAATCTTATTCTATTAATGCAAATAAATCATCTAATAATAAAACCAATTTAAGATTGGGGATTGATGGTGCGATAGTGTTACATCAAAGTGGAATAACTTTGGCACCTGATTTAGGTAATACTTTTGCTATTGTAAATACTAATGGCATTGCCGGAATTAAAACTAATCGTTCTTCACAAGCCACTACAGACAATAACGGTAATTTAATATTACCGCACATCATGCCATATCGTAAAAATACTATTGGACTAAACATAAATTCGTTACCTGAATTTAGTAATACTAAAACTCAAAGTAAAATCATCGTACCCACTTTAGGTGCGGTAGCAAAAATCAATTTCCCTATAAATATCGGCTATAATGTTTTATTTACCTCAAATACACCAATTCCTTTTGCTGCCAATGTAATGGCATTTGATGATAATAATAATCTCATTTCTAGTGATTCTGTCTATGACCACAATAGAATATTCCTCTCCGGAATAAAAGAAAGCGGAACGGTACAAGTAAAATGGGGAGATACAGAGGAGCAACAATGTTTCTTCCATTATAACGTAAAAAATGAAAGTAAAAATAATTCAATTATTAAGAAACAAATTTATTGCCAATAATGAATAATTTTTATTCTTGAATATTTATGTAAGGTGTTTCTATGAAATCAATAAATATAACATTTTTAATTCCTCTATTATTACTATACTTCCCTTTTATTGCTTTATCTGATAATAGAAGAGGTAGTTTACCAGCGCCAATAAGTTGTAGCTTTGACATACCTAATAGCACTAAAGTTAGAAGTATACGTCCTGATTCTTTCCCTAGCAATTATGCAGGAACCTTAGCTAATGACAGATATTCTAAAAGAATTGCTATAGTTTTTAGTCTTTGTTCAGAAAAGAATACTAAAATAACTTTACGTATTGATAATACAAATATTGATTTTAATAATGGTTACCTTATCAACGATGTAACAGGCTCTGAAGCAAGTGATAATGTGACATTCCAATTAATTGATGATGAAAATAATCCTATTGATTTAAATCAGAAAAATACATTCACTAAAACTATTGATGAAAGTGGTACTGCTTATTTTAATTTCTTTATAAATTATGTCAAAAAAGATAATCTTCGCGCAAAGCCAGGGTATATATCTTCTCGTATTACGTTCATTGTGGAAGCAAAAGATCAGATTGTTGAAAATGATAATGAATTTGCGGGTGTAGAAAACAGAGTACTGTAGTGATAATAAGTATTATCACTATATCAACGCTATGAGAATAATTTAGTCTCTCTTTTATCGCTACTTGGGTAGTGGATATTATTTCTTAACCCACTGCCCATTAATTCCTTTAACAAACTCACCTGAATTGGCTCTTGCCACTAATTTTTCACCCGCTAAACGGGCAACAGATTCAGGAGTCACTTGATTGGTTTTAGCAATTTCAGCATATTTGGCTTTTCTGGCTTGATTGATTTCATTCACCAATATTTGAGCTTGCTTATGGTTTGGTTGTACTAACTCAACATAACCACTAAAAGTTTCCCCTACTAAGCCTTGCGCGCGCGCCTCATCAAGTGTTAAAGCAACGGCATTTGAACTAATCAATGCTGTGATTAATGCAAAACTAAAGAGATATTTTTTATAATTCATTATTCACCCCAGCGTTAGAATATAGCACTATTGTTTTTCAGCAAGTCTTCAACTTGGCGATCTATTTTGACATTAATTTCATGTTCAATCTTAACGTTCATATTAATGTTTATCGGTTTTTCCGGGGTAGCAACCTCTAATCGAATACATCCAGTGAGTGCTGATATGCCGATAGTGAAAATAACAAATAAAAATAGTCTTTTTAAAAATAATAACATCATTCTGACTCACTCCCTAAATCGGATAGGCTCTTTTCTAACCACTCTTCCAATTGCGAACCAAATCGCAAGCTGCGCCATAACTGAAAAATATTTTCTTGATGGCGATAATTAAGATTTACTTGTCGCCGTTTGTCTTCCAATGGATTTTTCCCTTGGATTTCCGCTTCAAGCACTAATTCACCTAGGTTGCTTAAATTAACCCGCGTCCAAGAGCGGCTAATCTCTAAATATCGTAACCATGCCATAGCGACACCGGCTGTCATATTGCTATCATCAATAGAGTCAACAAAATCTTTATCAAGCCTGAGGGTTAAGTACGATGAATTAGCCAGCCACCCATCTTTCACTATCCACTGATTGTTATTGATAAAGAAAGGTAATTCGCCACTTACTTTACCTGATGCGGCAAATTGGGTCACCTTCAATAAAGTGAAAAGCCGACTTAACTCTAGATTATCTAATGAGATAATCGCCGCTTCATGCTGTGGTAATGCTAATTTTGCCATAGAAATAGTGCCATCAAGCATGGCAACCTTGACATTAGATAAAACTAAAGGTTTTGCTTCTGTAATAGGGTAAAATCCTTGCAGATCGGCGGTAATATCTGTCATTTCAAATAAGTTGTTGACGCGCTTAATGCGTAATTGCACTGGCTGCTTTACACCTAGTTGCCATTCATCACCGTTTAAACGCCAAGGTAAAATAAAATCGAGTCCTTCTAATACGCCATCTTTTAGCCACATGCTGCCTTGTTTAACTACTAAATGTCCACCAGCAACTAAACCTTGTTGAGGGGCAATAGAAAAGTCAGCTTGAGTATAAAATTCGCCATTATCTAATGTGATGCCTAATTTTTCTGGCAATAAAGATTGAAAGGCATTGATTGGTTGTGCAGGCCAACGCATCTGCCCTCTTAGCCTTTCACCATCCCAACGTGTATTAATCGTTATCGGTCCAATATTTGGCTTGGCATTGAGCTCGCCTTTCATATTAAAACGAAAAGGAGATTGACCTTTTACACTAGCAATAAAGTCAGCTCTATCTAAGAATCCCCCCGCAGGAAAATCGATTCGTTGACTGGTTAACTTCAATTTTCCTTCAAATAATGGGTTTTTATCGTCTCTTAACCAACGAAATGGCGTTAAGAGCGTCAATCTGGGTGCTAACATACTGGTATGCTGATAAGTTAAAACATCAAATCCGGTATTTAATGTCTCAAAACTCACCATGTTATCTACCCAAGAGCCAGTTCCAGCGATATCCCAACGCGCTTTTAATGGCAATAAATTGCCCTCTCCCCAATAACGCCATTGCCAATTGCCCTGATCAGGTAAGAAATCGGTCGAACGTCCAGCAAAATGGACCCGATAATCTCCCCAAATAGTATCTTCAGCTAACACAATCGCATTTAGGTGACCATTAAATCCTTTGGAAGATAATGTTGAGCCAGCCAGTGGTAAACGAGCATCTTTTACCGTCAGCGTTTCTGTTAGTTGCCCTTTAAAGCGTAATAGTGAACCGGGCTGAAATTCGATAGTAGGATCTGTCAACATACCAGTCACTTTAACGGGAAGTTGTGCACTGGCTTGCATGAGATCTTTATTTACAATGCCTGTCAATTGAATAGGTATATCAGCATCTAACCAGTTAATCGCCGTTTCAGGTATCGTCATCACTAAATTCCCTTTCCCTGCATGCCCTTGCGTCATAACATTTAAGCGCGCAGTTAAGCGTAACCCCGTTAATCCTTGCTGCCACTGGGCAATGTTGATATTCACACCACCACGTAAGGGTTGATCAAACCCAAACCATTCCCAACGCCCTTTTTCTATCGTGATATTTTCTGCAGTTACATTCCAAGGCAACACAGCTAACGCTTGCCCTCCACCTTGTTCAGCAATAGAAATAGTACCGCTATTCCCTTGCCATTGAGCAATAAAGACTAATGGGTAAGCATAATGGGATGTTAACAATGTTGTGCTGATAGAACCATTTTCTGGTAATGAATCAACATTAAGGGGTAACGCTATTTCAGCCGCCAGCTCTATCTGATTATCGTCAGGTAAATTAATCTTTAATTGTTTAATATCTAACCATTGATTATCACGGATCAGCGCTTGTATCTGCGTATTATCTCCCTGATAGCTGATTAATCGCCCATTTGTATCACTTTTAAGCTGAAAATGGCCGTTATAGCGCTGATTATCCATTAAAGAAACATGATTGATATCAACCGATAAGTGAGGAATAGTAGCTAATAACGCATGAATATCGAGAGGAACTGTTGCGGTCTCTTTTTTATCTGCAAAAGATAATTGTGAAAAACACCCTTCGTTAATAGTAAGTTGTTGACTATTAAATGATAGGCTATCAATTTGCTGTTTTTGATAGTTAAACGTAAATTGCTGCACATTAGCCAAGGTACAGCTATCACTTTTTAATGCGATATCATCAATAAAAACACCCCATTGTTGTAACCTAGGTTGTGTTAAAGAGAGTGAAACACCTTCAGGTAAATAGGTTTTAGCCACAACAGGTAACCAACGTGGAATGGTGAGCCACAAGGTCGTGCTAACTGCACCGACACCCAGTAGTATCATCCCTGTCCATTTGATTGTTTTCTTTAACAACACCTCATTTTCCTTTTGATCACATTAACCACATTCCGAACATCCACTTTACCCATTAAATTGTTTATAATAATAGTATTAAATGCTTCTCTATTGGGGTTAGATAATTCTTGTTTTCTCACTCTCAAAATAAATTTTAATCGATAATAAGCGAGTACAGGATGAAAATTGTTTCCTATAGTACTAAACATTATGACCGCAAACATATGGAATGGGTCAATCAGCATAATGGATATCATTATGATATCGAATATTTTGACTTTAATTTGACTGAACAAACAGCAAAAAATGCCGTCGGCGCAGATGCAGTCTGTATCTTTGTTAATGATGATGCTAATCGTGCGGTATTACAAGAGCTTGCCAGTCTCAACATCCGTATCCTTGCACTGCGTTGTGCGGGATTTAATAATGTTGACCTTAAGGCGGCGGCCGAATTAGGGATCACCGTAGTGCGTGTGCCGGCTTATTCCCCAGAAGCGATTGCTGAGCATACTGTTGGGATGATGCTCTCGTTAAATCGTCGTATTCACAGAGCCTACCAGCGTACCCGTGATGCAAACTTTTCCTTAGAAGGCTTAACTGGCTTTAATATGCATAATCGCACTGCTGGGATTATCGGCACGGGGAAAATTGGCCTAGCGACTTTACGCATACTAAAAGGCTTTGGTATGAAGCTATTGGCCTATGATCCTTATCCAAACCAAGCTGTATTAGATTTGGGTGCGGAATATGTTGACTTAGCGACTCTTTACGCAAATTCACATGTTATTTCGTTGCATTGCCCATTAACCGCAGAAAATCATCATTTATTAAATGAAAGTGCTTTTTCGCAAATGAAAGATGGCGTAATGATCATCAACACTAGCCGTGGGGCCTTAATTGATTCTGCAGCTGCCATTAATGCCTTAAAACAAGGTAAAATTGGCGCATTAGGCATGGATGTCTACGAAAATGAGCGCGATTTATTTTTTGAAGATAAATCAAATGATGTTATTCAAGATGACGTGTTCCGTCGCCTTTCCTCTTGCCATAACGTATTGTTTACCGGGCACCAAGCATTCTTAACTGAAGAAGCGTTAATTAGTATTAGTGAAACGACATTGCACAATATTAAAGAGGTTGCTGCAGGTATAACATCACCTAACGAAGTGAAAGCCTAAGTCTCTAAAAACCCCTGTTAGTCACCTTTGAGTGGCTAAAGGGGTTTTATCTTATTCGTCTTAGCTAATGAATTAACAACATATTTATCTTCTTAGGTACATTTTTATCAAGCGCAAACCAACCCTTTTATGCCTGCCTAGTATTTTCTTTCTCATCCACTTTAAATTGAGAGACTAAGTTGGCAAGCTGATGAGCTTCATCATCCATATTGGCAGTAATAGTGGCAGACTCTTCCACAAGTGCTGCATTTTGTTGAGTCACGGTATCCATCTCACTTACGGCCATAGCAATTTGATTAATCCCCATACTTTGTTCATTAGAGGCTAAGGCAATCTGTTGCATAAAATCATTAACTTGGCTAATGGTGGTCACAATTTCCGACATGGAGCGTCCTGCTTCGCTCACTTGTTGTGATCCAACCTGTACTTTATTTACCGAATGGGTAATAAGTTCATTGATCTCTTTGGCTGCCTCTGCACTACGACTGGCTAAGTTACGCACTTCGGCTGCAACAACGGTAAATCCGCGACCTTGTTCACCCGCTCTAGCCGCTTCAACCGCGGCATTCAATGAGAGAATATTGGTTTGATTGGCAATACTGTTAATGATGTCATTAATATCTGAGATCTTCTTTGCACTTTCAGAAATCGACGACATGGTTTCGATAACATTATCCATCACCTTTTCGCCGTTTTGTGCTGATGTTGTCGCTCTTAATGCCAACTGGCTAGCTTGGCGTGAGTTATCAGCATTTTTTTCAACCGTGGTTTTGATTTGCTCCATGCTTGCAACGGTTTGTTGTAGCGCACTAGCCTGCTCTTCAGTACGTGAGGAGAGGTCAGTATTACCTGTTGCTATTTCACTTGCACTGACGCTAATGGTGTTTACTGCATTTTTTACCGAAGCAATCATTTGACTTAATGAAACTTTCATTTTATTCATTTCATTAAATAGCTTACCAAATTCATTGTTACCGTGATTTTCTACTCGCATACTTAAATCGCCTTGGCTCATTTTACTAAAAATATTAATAAGCACTTTAATATTGCCGATAAAGCTATGAGAGAACCAACGTAAGATAATGATAAAGAGCATAATGACAATAATCGCTGTGACTAACGCCATTAGCATAATGCGCTGTTGTGAGGTTTTCGCAATATCAATATAATTATTCTCAATACCATTGGCGACGGCATAATATGTCATGGTGATCTCGTTGAGTTCATCCATTTTTTGACTAGCAGAGTGCGTAGTCAATTGTCCTTTACGTAATTTAGCTAAGGCATCGGTAAATATATCTAAAAGCTCATCAAAGCGTTTCGTCATATCATCAGCAACCTGACGCCCTTCCATGGTTAACTTTTCAGCATCCGCCCAACGGTGGATCTCTTCACGGGTGATTTTTATATATTCTTGAGTTTGATGAAGGTATTTAGCAGAAGGTTTTTCATTCACTCTTAACTGCCCATCCAAGCCATTAATATTCGCTCTGATCACCGCCATTTGATAACGCGCTTTTCCCATCAGCAACATTTGCTGACTTAAGTTATTTGATGAAACAAAGTTATGATAAGAGCGTGTTGAAGCATCATAACTAAAGTAAATAATGCTCATAATAAGTACAAATAAAATAGCCAGCATAACTTTAACGGTTTTTTCTATACTGATGTTTTTAAACATAATCATATTCCAGCAAAATATACAGCTTTGATTTTTCTGTATATTTGTAAGATATCAGAATGCACTCTTTAGTAAAAAAGAGTGCATTCCCTAGTGTTAACAAAATAAATTAAAGATTATTTTTTAAATTATAGAGACAGGTAAGAGACTGCTCACATTGATAATGTCGGTCATTTTTATCAAAAACTTTAGAGCATAGTGAAATCTATTTTTTATTTTTGAAATAAACATTTCATTTCACTGTCCACTAAGCAATTCGTTACATAATATTCCATTAGCATTATGATTTGATTGATAAAAAATTAAATGATTAATTATCTTTTAGAATGAACAGGATAAATTTTAAAGCATGACCAATTCATCATACAATATCAGTATTTATTTTATAAATTAAACTAATCATACTTTTTTATTTAAACAGAAAGAATTGTTGTTACTTTCTTAAAAAATAATGCTATTGCTTAATACTGTGGACATTAGGTTATTTAACTCAAATAGATTAACGATATTAAGAAAGATTACTTATTCTATTTTTAATTATTTTTTAGTTAGTTCAATTAAACTTATCTCTTTATTGAATCGCTATGTTTTGCTATTCAATAATACAGTGATAATTGAACAGAATTATTTGTTGATTGTTAATCTTTTGCACAATGCTTAGAGGTATTTTAATACCTCTTTATACCCTATGTTGATGACGCTGTGGTGATGCTTGTTTTACCCCGATTAAAAAATCAGCAAAAATAGCTTTAAAGTCACTACATGCCTCTTTCGGCAATGACGCTTCATTTTTTAGATTGATAGCAATATGAGTAATAAAACCATAAATTAAATTCACCACAATAGCTGGTGAATAAGCACAGATCTGTTTTTCAGCAAAGAGAATATCAACACAGTGTTGGATACGAGGAATAAGAATGTTGGCGTCAATCTCTTCCCACTCTTTCCAACCTAATACCGAGATAACTTCTTGTAAGGGAATTAACTCGTTTTTACACTGATAAATATGGTCAACACAAAGAGAGAAGAGCGCCGTTAGCTCTTGCCATTTATCATCATAAGTAGGCACTTCATCTAATTTTTGAACAGCATGCTTAACTTGCAGTAAATAACACTCTCTCAAAAGGGCTTTTTTATTACTGAAGTGATGATAAAACGCCCCTTTAGTAACCCTTGCATAACGTGATATTTCATCAATGGAAACATCATAAAGAGATATTGCCCGGCTTCAAGTAAAGCTAAGCGTGTTTGTTCTGAATTCTCTTGTTGCCGTGATTTTAATTTCATGATAAAAAACCCATAAAACATACCATAAGTATGTAATAATATATGGGTATCAGTTTTGTGTAAACTGAACAAAATATCTTTTCAGGAAATCATCATGTCATCTCAGTTCAATGGACTTATCCCTTCCAATTCTTTATCTTCGTTTAATATAGAAGTGATTAAAGAACTTCTGCTCTGGATCGAGGTAAATCTAGAAAAGCCGTTATTACTTGATGATGTAGCGATAAAATCAGGTTATACAAAATGGCATTTGCAACGGGTGTTTAAGCAAGCAACGGGCTTAACATTAGCCTCTTATATTCGTGGTAGACGACTGACCAAAGCCGCCACTGAATTGCGCTTAACTAAACTTCCGGTATTAACTATCGCACTACGCTATCAATTTGATTCGCAGCAATCTTTTACACGCCGCTTTAAAGCTGTTTTTGGCGTTACTCCTTCGGAATACCGTAAAGTTGATGTGTTGTGTAGCGACAATTTTCAGCCCCCCATCAATTTTGAAGTTACCGACCTCCCTATTCCAAATATTATCGAGCTACCTGAAAGTTTTCTTTATGTTATTCAATACCAATACTTTTGCTCTATCGAGGATATTGGCAAACTACATGAAGATATTCGTCATCAGTTTTGGAATGATTTTTTGTTGTACACAGATAAAAACTTTACGGAAAGTAGTGTGTTAATTTCTTATCAGCCAAATACATTACGTAAAGATAAGATCCAGATTGATTATGAAATTGGCCTAAACAATTTAGATCACTTTACCAGACCCCGTGGTTTTAGAAAAAAAGCGATTGCAGGCGGGCGTTATGTTCGTTTCCAATTTAAAGGCACGTTAGAAGAATATAAACAATTTGCCATCAAGATCTACTTTTATACTTTACCGGCTTTGGGGTTATGTCGTCGTTTAGGGCCAGATATTGAAAACTACATTTGTATAGAAACAGATAGCGACATTATGGAACTACCAAAAACACTGGAAATTGATTATTACGTTCCAATTCATTAATCAGTAATAAGTACTTAACGACTTGACTTTCAGTTTATTGATATGGCTAATTAACCGTCTTAATGGGTTATTTAGCCATTCTTCTCTCTCACCCTCCCTTGGTTAATAAGGTTGTTCTATGCGTATTTGTTCTTTGTTGCTATGCACCACTTTCTTAGTATCATCAATAACATCAAGCTACGCAGAAATAAGCACACATAAACTGATTCGCCAAGATAATAGCGAACTGATTTATTATCTAGATAAACAAGCTGAACATAACAAAACACTGTTAGTTTTAATGCAAGGTTCTGACTGTAATAGCATAAAAAATAATACTTTTATTCAAGAAACCTTTGGTAGATGGCTACCGAGTAGTGATGTTTTAATGGTTGAAAAGTATGGTATTACAGCACAATTGACTTATTCCGACGATAATGGTGAAAGAGAAGATTGCCCTAAAAACTATAAACTACATGATAATCCTAACCAAAGACTTGCTGATTATTTAGCAGTGCTAGATAAATTATCCCCTAATTACACCAATATTGTATTACTTGGAGGAAGTGAAGGCGCAACAATGGTTCATTTAGTTGTTGCTGAACGTCATGATATTAGCGCTGCAATCGCATTAAATGGCGGTGGTCGTTTTTTCCTTGATGATGTACTGTACAATATACGCAATACAACACCTAAAGAGCATGTGGAAGAAGCAATAAATAGCTTTCAACAACTCGCTAATGCAATAATAACGAATCAAATTGGTGATGAGCAATTTGTTAGTGAACATAGCAAATTATGGTGGCAACAATATCTTGCTATTGATCTACTTGAGGTGATTAAGCGCAACACGCAAACTCCGGTATTAATTGTTCAAACATTAGATGATATCAATGTAGATGTGGCTGCATTCCATCAATTATCTCAAGAGATAACGCAACCTAATGTGACATTTATTAAATATGATAAATTAAATCATGGTTTTTATAATCAACAAGGTGAGCGATTAACCGGAAAAGTCGTTCAAGATATACAGCAATGGTATGCGCAATATAATAAATAACTTATTCATCCTATCTTGACTTATTATATTAAGATAATTTTTACGAGCTGATGATTAGGCCTATTTTATCATGCTTAATCTTTTATGCTGCGTTATCTTTCTGTTTCCCCTATTGGCTATTTAGTATTGATTGACTGATAGTAGTGATAGAGAAAAACAATTTATCATCACACACTTATGCTCTTATACTTAAGTTAAATCTTGTTATCAGATCACTGATATGGAACAGGATCATTATACAATTAACCTTGTATAATAATGATAACTTCTCTCTTCTAGATGTATAGGATCAGAATGAACAATAATCGCGCACTACTATGTCTGGAAAAAATTGGCTTTCAACTCGATAGCAAAATTATTCTAGATAATGTGACTTTCTCACTACAACCTTCTGAATTTAAATTGATTACAGGCCCTTCTGGTTGTGGAAAAAGTACGTTATTAAAAATCATTGCCTCTTTATTATCACCGACAAGTGGCACACTTTTCTTTGACGGAAAAGACTACTTAACCCTTTCTCCTGAACAATACCGACAACAAGTTTCTTATTGTACTCAAACCCCGATGTTATTTGGTGAAACGGTTTATGACAATCTTAAATTTCCTTATTTACTACGCAAAATCGCCGTTGATGAGAAGAAATTAGCGAAAGATTTAGATTACTTTAATTTGCCCAATGAGATTTTAAATAAAGGTATTAATGAACTTTCTGGTGGTGAAAAACAGCGTATCTCACTTATCCGTAACCTACAGTTTTTACCTAAAGTGTTATTGCTTGATGAAATTACTAGTGCTCTTGATGAAGACAATAAAATAAAAGTCAATGAGCTTATCCATCATTATGTCAAAGAGCAAAAAATCGCTGCATTATGGGTAACTCACGATAAAAATGAAATCAAACATGCCGATGATGTGATCCACTTACCGAGTCATATGAACAATTAAGGTTAGGTTGACTTCCATTACCCCCTTAGTTTTAACTTTATTGAGCAGTGAGCAAATAAATTATTATGAACGAACATACAATCAGTAATGAATCTCTTATTTTTTCTCTGTTACTGGTCTTAGTGGCTATATTTATTAGCCGAAAAGAGAAACTTTCATTAGAGAAAGATATTATTTGGAGTACCGCCCGAGCGATAATTCAACTCTTTATTGTTGGCTACGTATTAACTTATATTTTCGACGTCGACCATATTATCCTTACATTTCTAATGGTCTTATTTATCTGTTATAACGCTGCCTATAATGCTAAAAAACGCAGTAAATACGTTAAAGATATTTTTATTATCTCGTTTGTCGCTATTACCACAGGGGCATTGCTCACCTTAAGTATTTTACTTTTTACTCATGCTATTGCCTTTACCCCTATCCAAATTATTCCTATTACCGGTATGATCGCGGGGAATGCAATGATTGCGACCGGACTTTGTTATAATCAGCTTGGGCAACGTTTTGAAAATCATCAACAACAGATCCAAGAAATGTTAAGTTTGGGGGCAACCCCTAAAATTGCTTCAATGGCTATTATTCGAGATAGTATTAAATCGTCGTTAATTCCGACCGTTGACGCAGCCAAGACAGTGGGGATTGTAAGCTTACCTGGAATGATGTCTGGATTAATTTTTGCCGGTGTTGATCCACTACAAGCGGTTAAATACCAAATTATGGTCACCTTTATGTTGATGGCAACCGCCAGTATTTCAACAATTATTGCTTGCTATTTAACCTATAAGAAATTCTTTAATCAACGCCATCAATTAATGACGTTTAATCAATAAAATAATGGCTCTCCCTCTGTGTAACACAAAGGGAGAGCGCAATATTAACCGCGTCCTTTGGGGCGATTAAGAATATGATCTTCCCAGTCTTCAACTTCCACTTCAGGAACAGCAATATATCTTACTGAGATATTACCTTGATGCATTTTTGCTTTATTACCTGCAATAAGGGGATGCCAATCCGCTAAAGGCTTCCCTTCTGCTAATAAGCGATAAGCACAAGTCATCGGTAACCATTCAAACGTCGGCAAATTATATCGCGTGAGTTTGATACAATCAGGTTCATAACGAAAACGATCTTCATAGTTACTGCATTGGCAGGTTTTAATATTTAACTGATTACAAGCGACGTTAGTAAAATAGATCTCATCAGTATCATCATCCATTAACTTGTGTAAACAGCACTGCCCACACCCGTCACATAACGATTCCCACTCATCATCACTCATTTCATCCAAAGTTTTTGTCTGCCAAAAAGCCTGTGTCATCTCTACGTTATTACCTTATTGCTCATCATATTATTAAATAACCCGTGTGGTCAGCTGATGTTCATTGACACTTAATACCAACATATCACCCGATGCTAAGGGACCGACACCTTCTGGTGTTCCCGTTAAAATGACATCACCTGGGCGAAGGGTAAAAAAGCGCGACATATAACTGATAAGGGGTAAAACAGGCGTTAGCATATCACGACTGTTGCCTTGCTGACGAATTTCACCATTAACTTTCAACATTAAGTCAACATTTTGGGGATCACCAAAAGAGTTCACCGGAATAAATCCCGACAAAGGCGCTGAACCATCAAACGCTTTACTTTTCTCCCAAGGTTGTCCCGCTTTTTTTAATTGACTTTGTAAATCACGTAAAGTGAGATCTAAACCAACACCAAAACCAGCAATAGCGCGATCAACCCTATCTTCATTGGCTTGTTTCAGTGGCTGACCAATTAATACCGCTAACTCTATTTCATGATGCACTGCCCCCATCTCTTTGGGGATCGCAATAGGTTGGCGAATATCACACATTGCCGTTTCTGGTTTAATAAAGATAACAGGCTCTTCAGAGCGCACCGAGCCCATCTCTTTTATGTGGTTTGCATAATTACTGCCCACACAAATCACTTTATTGACAGGAAAATCAAGCAACGAACCTTCCCAATCTCTATGTTGATACATAATATTTTCCTTATTAGGTAAATCGCTGTGTTTTATGTCACTGCTAACGTGATTTAGTGTTGAGTTGGCAGTGTATTTATTTTATTGGCCACGCCATCAGCCATCGTCACAATGCTCAAAGCAAAAAAGTAAGAGCTATTCCAATGCATGATAGTACGGAAATTTTGGGTGACTAAATAACTTCTATGCAAATCATCATCAGGAATTATCAGCCATACCTTCATATCATCACTTAATTGGCTATTAGCGGGTAATTGCACCCCTAGCGCCTTCCATTGTGCGACCGTTTTTTGTTGCTCTGTTTTTATACCTTCCAACTGTTGATTAAAATTAGCAGGTAAACTGACTTGTTCCCCCCAAGGGAGATCGCGTTGCCATCCCTCGGTTGCTAAATAATTAGCGGCTGAAGCAAACGCATCTTCACGGCTATTCCATATATCAATATTGCCATCACCATTGCCATCAGCAGCGTAAGTCAAAAATGAAGATGGCATAAACTGTGTCTGCCCCATTGCGCCTGCCCAAGAGCCTTTTAAACGCTGGCCTACAGGTAAATGTCCATTTTCGATTATCTCAAGTGCGGCCATTAATTGGCGACTAAACAAGGCCTCACGGCGACCTTCAAAAGCTAATGTGGCCAGTGCTGAGATAACATCTTCTTTTCCTTGTACTCGACCAAAACCACTTTCTAATCCCCATAAGGCAACAATATAATTTGCAGGCACACCATATTGATTGCTGATCTGCGCTAGGGTTTGTTGGTTAGCTTGATAAAGTTTCGCCCCTTCTGCGATACGTCCTTTCGTCACCACTCGAGGTAAATACACATCTAAAGTAATTTTCTTTTCTGGCTGATTACGGTCTGACTTCACCACTCTGTCAATAAAGTGAATTTCCGAAAAGGCAAAATTGATAGTTTCAGGTTTATAACCCAATTCAGCCGCTTTTTGTTTTAAAGCATCTACATAAGCAGGAAATTGTGCAGGTGTCCGTGACTGTTTTGGAAACGCCTGTTCAAGTGAGGCAACATCAATCTGTTTCCAGCGAGCCGGTGCCGATGTCGCAATATTGGCAATTTCACTTGTTACAGGTTTTTTTTCTGCACTCTTCTGATGGCTATCTGCACAAGCAGATAGCAAAACAGTAGAAACAATCACCGCGATGAACGAATATTTGAACATTTATGCTCCTTTTATCTCGATGATTTATTCAGTTTTTTCTGAATTTTTTAATTCATCTAAATAAGCATTTAACATACTTTCGACGGGAGGTGGCACTTGTAGATAAAAACCTTGGTCAGTCAACGCTTGTTTGACTTTTTCTATGTCTGCATTCGCTAAACGCTGTCTTTGCGCGAGATCTAGCAACATTGCAAACTGTGGTTCACCAAAACTTTGTAATAATTCCTCAGGAATTCGAGAGAAATCATCTTTTTTTTCGATGTATAAATAAGTTTGATCACGCTTGGTACTACGGTAAATTGCACAAATCATTTTCATTAAACTCTAATTATTAAAATAAGCGACTTGCCTGAATATTTTAGTAAATATAACATGCTTATATAATTTCGTAATATCGTCTCTGGTTTTTTGTGCCAGATTATAGAAAATTTACTGAGTCAGATAGATGTCAAACACGCCCATTGAGTTAAAAGGCAGTAATTTTACCCTCTCGGTACTTCATTTAAATGATGGATCACCGAAGGTTATTCGTCAGGCTATTTCAGATAAAATTGCCCAAGCGCCTCAATTTCTGAAAAATGCGCCTGTTGTTATCAATGTCTCTGCTATCGCAGATCAAACGATTGATTTTAAAAAACTGAGGCGAATAGTAGAAGATGCTGGCTTACGTGTTGTGGGAATTAGTGGTAGTCATGACGCTCAACAAAAAGAAGCGATAATTGCCGCACAGTTACCTATTCTAAATGAAGGTAAAATAACTAAGCCAGCAGCTCAGGCAAATAACGATAAAACGAATGAAGTACCGATAAATGTACGACAAAAAACCAAAATCATTCATACACCAGTGCGTTCAGGGCAACGTATTTACGCACCAAATAGCGATTTAGTCGTGTTAAGCAATGTCAGTGCTGGCGCTGAATTAATCGCAGACGGTAATGTACATATTTATGGTGTATTGCGTGGACGGGTTCTTGCCGGTGCATCAGGCGACCAAGAGAGCCATATTTTTTGTACACATTTATCTGCAGAACTAGTTTCCATTGCTGGTCAATATTGGCTAAGCGACCAAATTCCTACAGATTTTGTTGGCAAATCAGTCCAACTTAGTTTGCAAGAGAATGAATTAACAATCGAGAACTTAATTTAGAGCATCGACAAGGAATCACTCCATGGCACGCATTATTGTTGTTACGTCAGGTAAAGGTGGGGTTGGTAAAACAACTTCCAGCGCGGCCATTTCTACCGGCCTCGCTCAAAAAGGGCATAAAACGGTTGTTATCGACTTTGATATCGGATTACGTAATCTTGACCTAATTATGGGTTGTGAGCGTAGAGTCGTTTATGACTTTGTTAATGTTATTCAAGGTGATGCTACTTTAAATCAAGCCCTGATTAAAGATAAACGTACAGAAAACCTTTATATCCTCCCTGCTTCACAAACAAGAGATAAAGACGCTTTAACCCGTGATGGTGTAGAGCAAGTGTTAGATGAACTGGATGAAATGGGTTTTGATTTTATTATTTGTGATTCACCTGCAGGGATTGAAAGTGGCGCACTTATGGCACTCTATTTTGCAGATGAAGCCATTATCACCACCAACCCAGAAGTCTCCTCTGTACGTGACTCAGACCGTATTTTAGGTATTTTAGCCTCTAAATCACGTCGCGCTGAACGAGGCGAAGATCCTATTAAAGAACATCTTCTATTAACACGCTATAATCCAGGCCGAGTAAGCCGTGGTGATATGTTAAGTATGGAAGATGTGCTAGAAATTTTATGTATTCCACTGCTGGGTGTTATTCCAGAAGATCAATCCGTTTTACGTTCATCAAACCAAGGTGAGCCTGTTATTCTTGATAGTGAATCTGATGCAGGTAAAGCTTATTTAGATACAGTAAATCGTTTATTAGGTGAAGAACATCCATTCCGTTTTATTGAAGAAGAGAAAAAAGGCTTCCTAAAACGCCTTTTTGGGGGGTAAAAGATGGCTTTATTAGATTTTTTTCTGTCGCGTAAAAAGTCGACAGCAAATATTGCCAAGGAGCGCCTACAAATTATCGTAGCAGAGCGTCGACGTGGCGATACTGAGCCAGCTTATTTACCTGATATGAAAAGAGATTTATTAGGTGTTATCTGTAAGTATGTGCAGATAGATCCCGATATGCTATCTGTTCAGTTTGAGCAGAAAGGCGATGATATCTCCGTACTAGAATTAAATGTGACATTACCTGAAAATGAAGAATCACCTAAGTGATCATATTTAATTCGCTGATATAAGCTAATGATCCACAGAGCCAGCTATAAACTATCACATATTTGCTTGGCTCTGTGTTTTTAATTATATATAAACTGGCTGAATACAAATGTGCAAATAGCGCTATATATTGTTGCTATTTTAAACATTCATTAATAATAAGTTGGAGTTGCTATTTATTGGATGATAGAAGGATGATAGAAACTCATATTGGGTTTGAGAAAATTTCAGGCTAAATAATTACTCTTTAGCCTGAATTAATATAACGTGATATTAAGGATATTGCGCCAAAATTGCAGTAATTTTTTCTGCTAATAATGCTTTACGCCAGCGTGAAAGCAATTCAGGCTCCCCTGTTTTAATTTTCCAGTGAATATTAAGCAATTGGTTTATTTGTCTTCTTGAGGCTAATAACTCAGGGTTATAGCGCTGCCCTTCACTTACCTCTTGGATCACCGTTTTTATTGCTTTAAAGGCTTTTTTATAGTTAGGTTGTTCAATTAAATTGCCAATAGGCTCAGGACAATCTTCATCTTTGATCTGTTTGGCTTTAGCAACAAAATCCAACAAGCGACGGCCATGACAACGAATTTCTTGCCCCGATAGAGAAAGCGCATCTAATTCAGCAAGAGAGGTCGGTAAATAGCGTGCTACTGACCATAAATGCTCTTCCCTTACAACAAAATTTAATGCCATATCACGGGCTCTAGCTTGATTTAAACGCCATTCAGCCAACATTTTTAAGCATGCTAATTGTTGACCTCGTAATTGCCATGCATTACCAATATCGCGATAGGCAAGCTCTGGTGATACGGTCTCTTGGCGACGCTCGGCTATCATTTCACACTCATCAACAATCGCGTCCATATAACCGGCTTCTTGTGCCTGTGCGATTAATTTCTTAGCTAGAGGTAACAAATAAAACACATCACCACTCGCATATTGGCACTGTTTTTCGGTTAATGGGCGCGCCAGCCAATCTGTCCGTGATTCACTTTTATCGAGAGCAATATGTTCATATTTCTCGACTAAGGTGGCAAAACCACAAGAAATGGGATAGCCCAGAAAAGCGGCCACGACTTGGGTGTCTATCATGGGTGTCGGAACACAACCAAATTGATGAGAAAACACTTCAAGATCTTCACTTCCAGCATGCAAATATTTAAGGACTGCGGGATTAGTTAATAATTCAACAAAAGGAGTCCACTCAGTAATGGTCAGGGGATCAATAAGAGAGATCTGTTTCCCATCGTACATTTGGATAAGCCCCAAATGTGGGTAATAGGTGCGTATACGGACAAACTCTGTATCTAATGCAATTTGTGATACCTCAGACGCTGCTTTACAGACATCTTCTAGTGCTGTGTTTGTCGTGATAAATTGATAATTCAAAACAGGTTTCTCTTGTGTTTTTATGTCTAATGACTTTTTCGTAAAGACAAAAACGCCGGTATAAACCGGCGAATTTATCAAAGGTTATACTTTGTTGTATCAAGATCCAGTTGATGTTTTCAACTGTTTTTCTTCATTTCTTAATTCTCTGCGTAAAATTTTACCAACATTTGACTTAGGCAGCTCTTCTCGAAACTCAATAATCTTAGGTACTTTATAACCCGTTAAGTAACGGCGACAATGAGTTTTAAGTTCATCTTCTGTCAATGAGGGATCTTTTTTGACAACAAAGATTTTCACAGTCTCACCCGAGCTTTTACTCGGTACACCAATAGCTGCTGATTCTAAAACTTTCGGGTGCGCAGTAACCACTTCTTCAACTTCATTAGGATAGACATTAAATCCTGAAACCAAGATCATATCTTTTTTACGGTCAATGATGCGGATAAAGCCTTCATCATCCATTGTGGCAATATCACCTGTGGCAACCCATCCATCATGTAGTACTTCTGCTGTCGCATCAGGACGATTCCAGTAGCCTTTCATGACCTGAGGGCCACGAACCCACATTTCACCGCCTTCTGTGCGAGACACTTCATTACCTTCATCATCCATAAATTTTACTTCCGTTGAAGGTACAGGAAGCCCAATACTACCACTGTATTTTTTCAGGTTATAAGGGTTACCTGTTACTAAAGGCGAACACTCAGTTAAACCATAACCTTCTAATAGATGCTTACCGGTTAATTCTTCCCACTCTTTCGCAACACTACTTTGTACGGGCATTCCGCCACCAACAGAAAGGTTGAGCTTAGAAAAATCAAGTTGACGAAACTCAGGATTATGTAGCCAAGCATTAAATAGTGTATTTACCCCGGTAATCGCCGTGACAGGATAACGCGATAACTCTTTAATAGTGCCTTTAACATCTCGTGGGTTCGTTATCAGTAGGTTTTTCCCGCCAACTTCAATAAATAACAAGCAGTTCACGGTTAAAGCAAAGACGTGATACAAGGGTAAAGCGGTTACCACCAGCTCTTTCCCTACATTAAGTGCAGGAACATAAGCGGCTTTAGCTTGTTCTAGATTAGCCAACATATTACGATGAGTTAACATCGCGCCTTTCGCAATTCCTGTGGTACCACCAGTATATTGTAAGAAGGCTAAATCATCTCCAGTAATTTCTGGCTTAATATATTGCATTCGGTAGCCTAAATGCATCGCTCGACGAAATGATATCGCGTCAGGCAAATTATATTTTGGGACTAATCGCTTGATATATTTAACCACAAAATCAACCAGTGTCGCTTTAGGACGAGATAGCTGATCTCCCATACGTGTTAAAATAACGTGTTTAATGCTGGTGTTAAAGACGATTTTTTCCAGCGTATGGGCAAAATTAGAAACAATGACAATAGCTGTGGCGCCACTATCATTAAGCTGATGTTCAAGCTCTCTTGGTGTGTAGAGTGGGTTTACATTGACCACTACCATACCGGCACGAAGAATGCCGAAAAGCGCTATAGGATATTGCAGTAAGTTAGGCATCATTAAGGCGACACGATCACCTTTTTTCAATCCTAAGCCATTTTGCAAATAAGCGGCAAAAGCACGGCTACGCTCTTCTAGTTTGCGGTAAGTCATGACCTCGCCCATATTGATAAAGGCGGGTTGATCTGCGTAATTTGCGACAGCGTTTTCAAGCATCTCTGCAAGAGATGCAAAACGGTCCGGGTCAATTTCAGCCGGAACATCTGCCGGATAACGTTTAAGCCAGACTTTTTCCAAAGTAGTACTCCTGATTAATCGCACTTCTTGGTTAATATTATGTTTCTTTTTAACAAAGTATTAACTCATCCTACCAGCACAAACAATTTTCTGTTGTGAAGATGCGAAGTGTATCACTAAATTTTTTCTTTTTATGTTTAACAAAAAAGAAGGCGGTCAAAACCGCCCTCTCTTTTGTTGTCTTCATCTTTAATAATTATATTAGATAATTGCCATCTAATATATTACAGGCATTGATTATACACCGTTTCAAACTCATAAAGGTAAAATATTATATCGTCATTAACAATTATTCTAGTTTATTACTCCAAAACGGGGACAACTTGGCCAGTGCCATATGGATATGCCCCATAGCCGCCATAGCCATAATTATACCAGTAAGGGGCATTACCATAGTATCCCCATGTCATAACAGGCGCAGGCATAATAACTTGTTGCGTTAATGTCCAGCGTTTCATTCCTGTAACATCGATACGTAAAAATGGATAAACGGCTTCACCCACTTTGCCTGTTTTTACACCTTTGATCGTACCCACTACCGTGACATACTGATTTTTATAATCTGTTGGATCTAAAAAATGGGTAACATTCGCATAAAGACGACCAACAGAAGGTTGCTGTAACTCAGGAGCCGCATCATAGTGAGAAAGTGGCATCACAGCAATTTCTAACTGGGTTGATGAAGGTAGATTCTTAACCTCAATCACTCGCCCACCAAAACGACCTTCTTGACCGACATAAAGCTCCGGTGCCGCTAGAACTACATTTAAGTCAGTAACAGGAGTTGCTGTTGTCCCTTTAATAGATTCAGGTATAGAGACGCAGCCCGTTAGTAATAGAGCGCCAGATAAAAATAGCGCTTTACTTACCAAACGGTAGTTTAATTGTCTGTTCATAAACCACCTCTTTGTACGTCATTAAGTACGTTACACGCTAAGATAAGTATAGCGTCACTCTGTCACTTCTAACAGAAAATCGCTAACAATCTATTCCCGTCCTGGTAATTTTTTCCAAGTGACTTCATTACGTAAATAAACAGGCTCGGCTTCTTCTACTTTAGTTGCTTTCCCTTCATGCCATGCTGTAACGGCAAGTGGCAACATATCTTGTGCCGCAGGCAAAGTAATTTGCGTTTCAACCACGGTAAAAGGCAATGATAAAGCTAAATCAGGATAAGCTTGCCACCCCGTACCCGCAATTGCCCAGCGACCTGTGATAGCTTGTAGCGTTTCGGCAAATTGTTCTGGTTTCATTACCGCTTCTGTTTCTTCACCAGACCAAATGCCAGCGTCATTACGCTGATATTGGGCACAGTAGATTTCCCCCATACGGGCATCAATGGCGACTAAAACTTGCTTAATGCCTGTTGTTCTAAAGACGCCTTCTGCCATGGTGGCAAGAGAAGAAATACCAATCAGTGGCAAATTAGCCCCTAGTGCGATACCTTGCGCAACACCGACACCAATGCGAACACCGGTAAAACTGCCCGGACCACGACCAAAAGCGAGGGCATCTAAGGATTGCAGTGATAAATTGGCTTCTTCTAAAGCACTTTTCACCATTGGTAAAATTTTTTGTGTATGTTCACGCGGTGAAATTTCAAAACGTGAAGCAACGACACCTTCATTCCAAACCGCAACAGTACAAGACTCAGTTGCGGTATCAATTGCTAAAATTCGCAGTGACACGCCATAACTCCGGCAGATTCAATAAGTAAAAAGAGAAAGAATAATATCATAATAGTATTCAACAGAATAAATACACATCATATGTAATCACTATTATGACTCCGACACTATTTCATTTCGTTGTGCCCGTTGGCTTAAAAAATAACTGGTTTTTTCTAATGAACGGGTTCGTGGTGATGGGGGCAAACTACTTAAAAACACTTCCCCATAAGGCCTTGAAACTAATCTATCATCACAAACAATAATGGCACCATAGTCATGTATATCGCGGATCAAACGCCCGACGCCTTGCTTTAGAGTGATCACCGCATCAGGGATTTGTACATCCCGAAATGCATCACCACCACGTAATTGACAATCTTCAATACGTGCTCTTAATAATGGATCGTCAGGTGCGGTAAAGGGTAATTTATCAATGATCACACAAGAAAGTGTATCTCCCCTGACATCCACCCCTTCCCAAAAACTTTGGGTCGCGACAAGTAACGCATTGCCTGAGGAAACAAATTTTTTCAATAATTGCGATTTCCCCATTTCGCCTTGCATTAACACGGGAAGTGGTAAGCTGGCTTTAAACTCTTCGGCTAATCCACGCATCATAGCGTGAGAGGTACAAAGAAAAAAACAACGCCCCTGATTTTTTAAGATCACAGGAGCCAGCATAGCGGCTAAACGCTTCGCGGTGTATGGTTGATTTAACGGAGGTAAATAACGAGGTACACAGAGCAACGTTTGATGTTGATAATCAAATGGGCTATTTAAAATTAATGTTGTGGCATTTTCCAGTCCTAATCTATCTGTGTAATAAGACATTTTTTCATCTACAGAGAGTGTTGCAGAAGTAAATATCCAACTACTTTTATGGGACTTAATCAGCTCATGAAATTTATCAGCAACCGAAAGTGGCGTGATCGCCAGTAAAAAATGACGACCATAGCTTTCAAACCAATAACTGTATCCGGCAATCGTCGTATCAATTAGGCGTTTTAAACGATTACGATAAAGTGTTGCCCGTTCAAACGCACTATCCAGTAATTGGCTACGCCCTAAAGAGAGCTTCATTACATCATAACTTAGCTCTAACGCATCATCTAATAAGGTTAAATAGCGTTTGGTTTCCTTATTTTGTAATAGTTCCCTTAAGTTACCCCGAAAACCCGTATCACCTAAGCTAAGACGAAAATCTTGTACCATTTGAGTTAAACGGTCAGCACTTTTTTGCAGTTGCACTTGATCACGCACCTCAGTGCGATACGCCACAATCATATCGCGCGCTAGATCGAATAATTGACGACTAGTGAGCTGTTGACCGAAGTAGTGGCTCGCTATATCAGGAATTTGATGCGCCTCATCGAAGATCATTATCTCCGCATCGGGGATCAGCTCACCAAAGCCAGTATCTTTTACTACCGTATCTGCCATAAAAAGGTGATGATTAACAATCACCACATCAGCGGCTAACGCATTTTTACGGGCACTTAATACATAACACTCTTTGTAGCGAGGACAATCACTGCCCAGACAATTATCATTAGTGCTAGTCACCAGTGGCCATACTTTGCTATCTTCCGCCACACTATGACAGCGACTAATATCACCATCTTCTGTTTGCGTTGACCATTGTCGTACATGCATAACATCAGCAAGTACTTCTGCTTCTAAATCACCGCCACTGAGCATTTGCTGATCTAAACGTTCTAAACACAAATAATTAGAGCGACCTTTTAATAAAGCCGTTGTACCATCGTAGTCTAGCGCTTCTATTATGGTGGGGAGATCACGACTATACAGTTGATCTTGTAATGCCTTAGATCCGGTAGAAATGATAGTTTTTTTCCCGGAACGTAATGCAGGCACAAGATAGGCATAGGTTTTCCCTGTCCCAGTACCCGCTTCTGCAATAAGCACACCTTGTTTATCAATAACCTCTGTTACTGATATCGCCATTTGTCGTTGAGCTTCACGGGGATGAAATCCAGGAACGCGTCGGGTTAAAATCCCGTTTTCTGCAAAATCGTCTGACACAGGCATACTCTTTTTATAAAATAAGACGTAAATTATGCCAGTGGATAGCTAAAAGTACCACCCACGTTGTTAATACAAAGGAGAATTTATCGTGACTATAAAACGTATCGATCCAGAGGACCGTTGGTCTGAAGCGGTTATTTATAATGATACTGTCTATTACACTGCAGTTCCTGAAAACTTATCAGGGGATATAATCGAACAAACTGCAGATACATTAGCTGCTATTGATGTGTTATTACAAAGAGTGGGATCGGATAAAAGTAAGATCCTTGATGCAACACTATTTTTAGCAGATAAAGCCGATTTTGCAGGTATGAATCAAGCATGGGATGCATGGGTTGCTAAAGGGAGCGCGCCAGTACGTTGTACCGTTCAGGCTCAACTCATGCATCCTGAATATAAAGTAGAAATTAAAATCATCGCTGCTCTCTAATTTTTTATTAGCACCCGCACATGCGGGTACTATTTTCTCTTATATGTCGGATCAGCTAATTCAATATAATAATTTGATAAATGATCATGCCCATAACATATACCAATATGACTGTTTGCCATAAAAGTTAAAAAAAACTCTAATGGCCCATAAAATTTTTGGCTCGTAAAATGACGTAACGTAAAAATAGTTATTTTTCTTAACGTATCGGGTAAATGGATTATTTTAATTTTTTTATCTAATACGCTTCCTGCGAGTTCACATATTTGATTCAAAGATAGAATATCCGGTCCACCTACAGTGAATTCATTTATATTGGTTGTCATTTTCTCGACAATAAATTGCGCTAAATCTTTTCCAGAGATAGGATTTATTTTTTGTTCGCCATCACCAAATAAATAAACTTTACCTGATGCCGCCATCTGCAAAAAATCCCCCATATCGCTAAAATAGCCATTAGGTCTTACAATACAGTATGCTAAATTGGCTTGTTTTAATTTATCAACAAAGCGCTCCTTTGCTTGAAAAATCTTTAGATTTCGGTGTTTTTCGCCATCAATAGCCGAGATATAAATAAATTTATTAACCTTCGATTTAATCGCTTCCTCTAATAAATTGGCATTTGCCTGATAATCCACATCCATATAGGTTAACCCTTCTTTTTGCCGAGTGATCCCTACCGTTGATATCACGCAATCAATATTTTGAGCAATCAAAGAAAGTTGCTCTGGTTTTGTGATCTCGCCGATGAATATGTCATCAACATCCGCAAACTTTGTCACTTGTTGATGATTTCTAACTAAAACACGTACCCAATATCCTTGTTTTTTTAATTCTTGAACTAAAAAACCACCCAAATATCCTGTTGCTCCCGCGACTAATATCCGTTTCATTTCAACTCCTTTATTTTTTAATTATCATGAAAAGTAACATCAATGATAAATTAATAGCAACTGCGTTTAGCATAATAAATGCAATATACTCACCATTGTTAGTGATAGATTCTATAGCATCTTCAAATTTCACTCTTTTTAGTGTTGAAATAGTAAGGTTATTTTTACTATAAACTTTTGTTATTTTAAACACATCGTTTTTAATAGATATTTATAGAAACAAAAAAGCTAAGTTTACAAGAAACTTAGCTTTTTTATTTAATATGCTTTACTTTGCTATGTAAAATAGAGTTAAGCGAATTTAATCATTATCATACCGACTAATAATAATATAATTCCACTCCATCCTTTATAATTTAGGCGTTGATTAAATAAGATCCACCCAGCGGCGATAGTGGCAATAATACCAAAAGCTCCCCATAGTGCGTAAGCAACAGAAAGCTCTATCCCCTTTACGGCCATTGCCAATGAACTAAATGCGCCTAATACACAAAGCAATGACAATATTCCCAACCCCCAACGACTAAAACCGTTAGACATTTTCAAGAATATATTGGCCACGATTTCAAGCACAACAGCAAGAAGAAGAAAAGCGCCATGCCACCATTCAAATTGAGCTAACATATTAAGCCTCTTTAACATTAGAAGAAATTGGCTTATTAACTCCCTTTACCACAGTAGCAACCTGTTTGGCTTTTCCGGCAATATTTTTTACCGAATCGGTTGTTTTTTTAGCAACCGCCGATTTTTTAGTGCCTGACTTAATCAGAGTGATCCCCGCAATTAACATTGCTAAACCACCTAATTTTAATGCTGACAGTGATTCACCAAACCAAAGCACGCTAAATGTTGTAATAATGACAATTCCAATACCTTCCCACAGTGCATAAGCTACACCTAATGCCACTTTTTTTACGGCTATGGCTAAAAAGATATAGGAAGTGGCAATCATTAACCACATAACGATCATACCAGTGTAACCACCGCTGACACTGGCATACTTCATTGATAAAGTGCCGATCACTTCACAGATAATAGCTAAAACTAAAAATATCCAATAAATCATTTTTCATCTCTCATACACGTTTAAAGCACGCCTAAACGTTTCTTGCGCAGAAGATAGAGAATATGCAGATAGTCTTTCTGGCGGTATAAAACCGAACGTTAAGGCAACGTTATTTCCTGATATATCAGGAAGTAGGATGAGAAATTTCTATAATGCGCCACACCAGTAGTGTTCGCTGGATAAAATAGCAGAAAGGAATAACTTATAAGTAGAACGTTTAACTTTTACGCTTTTGGCGCTAGTCATGATTATTTATTCTTTCATCGCGCAGACCATCCGCACGATATACTCCGAACCCTCATATAATATGGATAAATGTTACATGATATTTCTATCATGCCGAATTATTTAAAGCAAGGATCTTCTGCAAAAAATTTTTAGGTAATTGATTGGTTTTATTTAGGTTTTAAGTTGAAGATTGCAATACACTGCATAGTTAATCAATTCTTAGCTGAACTTGTTATTAATTTATTCATTTATATCGCAGTAATCATGCTTAATCAAAAAAACACCGCAAAACTAGAGCTCTCATTTTACGGTGTTATTTATAGGGCGTGGAGGATGTCAAATTAGTTAGGGACTATATCTGACGATGAAATTCCCTACTCAATTTCATTCCAAGAGCGACCATCACGGGTGATCATTGCAACAGATGCAACCGGTCCCCATGTTCCTGCTTGATATGGCTTAGGTAATTCATTATCACATTCCCATGCATTGATAATTGAATCGACCCATTTCCATGCTTCTTCTACTTCATCACGGCGGACAAATAGCGCTTGAATACCCCGCATTGCCTCAAGCAATAACCGCTCATAAGCATCAGCTAAATGAGTTTGGTTAAAAGTTTCGGAGAAACTTAAGTCTAATTTAGTGGTTTGTAAGCGGTGTTTATGATCAAGACCTGGTGCTTTATTTAGCACTTCAATATCAATACCTTCATCAGGCTGTAAACGAATAGTGAGTTTATTTTGTGGTAACTCTTGATAGGTTTCACTGAAAATATTCAGAGCTGGCTTTTTAAAATAGACCACCACTTCCGAGCATTTACTTGGCATACGCTTACCGGTTCTTAAATAGAAGGGTACACCCGCCCAACGCCAGTTATCAATATCAGCACGAATTGCAACAAAGGTCTCTGTATTACTGGCTTTATTTGCACCCTCTTCGTCTAGATAGCCCGGTACTTTTTTACCTTGTACAAAACCAGCCGTATATTGCCCACGAACCGTTTTTTCACGGACATTAGTCATATCAATACGACGTAATGAGCGCAGTACTTTCACTTTTTCTTGGCGGATACTATCAGCCGTTAAATCAGCAGGTGGTGACATGGCGATCATCGTCAAAATTTGTAATAGGTGATTTTGCACCATATCACGCATTTGACCCGCTTGATCGAAATACCCCCAACGTCCTTCAATACCAACTTCTTCTGCCACCGTGATTTGGACATGATCTATCGTTTTGTTATCCCAATTATTAACAAATAAGGAGTTAGCAAAACGTAAAGCCAATAAGTTTAAAACGGTTTCTTTACCCAAGTAGTGGTCAATACGATAAATTTGACTCTCTTTAAAGTATTTCGCCACACTATCATTAATAGAAACTGAAGACGCTAAATCTGTTCCTAGTGGTTTTTCCATAACCACACGGTTTGGCTCTTTATTTAATTTAGCATGTCCCAAACCTTTACACATCGCACTGAAAGTACTTGGTGGCATTGCAAAATAGTAAATCGCCGGTAATTTGTCTTGTTTTAGGTGTTTTGCTAACTCAATAAAGTGGTCAGTTTCATTGACATCAAGATTACAAAAATCGAGACGAGCACTTAAACGTTGCCAAATTTCAGGGTTAATATCTTCTTTTAAAAAAGTTTGTAATGCTTCATGGGCAACATTTGTATAAGCAGCTACATCCCAATCAGCACGACCAACACCGATGATACGTGTATCAGGGTGAATATATCCTGCCTTTTCCAGTTGATAAAGTGATGGAATTAACTTACGACGGGCAAGATCCCCTTTAGTACCGAAGATAACCAGATCACAGGCCTGAGCAGTCGATATCGCTGCCATAGTACGTCTCCTCATGATGAGATTTTGTAATTTTGTTACATAATTTCGTATTAATGTACTCTTTTGGGTGTACGCAGTAAATACGCTTGCGTGTTTTAGTCTTTAACGCCCCTTACATCTTATTAACCAACAGTTTTTTATGTCTAGCTTTTTCTATTTCTATGTAAATTTACAACAGTTTTGTTAATTGTTTTCAGCTTTGAAAGTTAGACACAGGTCATACTTTGATGAAAAAAGCCCTTTTAAGGGGCTGTCAGCGATGTAAGTGCTGTTATATGCGTAGTATATTTTCATAAAACCGTTATAGATTTCTCCTTTTATTGAAATTGGCAAAGCCAAGGATCTGTATATTTAATGAATATATTGGAAAGGGTTCAGTCTAGTCTGGACATCTTGAGTAAATCAGAAAAAAAAGTGGCTGAGGTTGTTTTAACAACACCACAAACCGTGATCCATTCAAGTATCGCTCTTATGGCGAAAACAGCTGATGTTAGTGAGCCCACTGTAAATCGTTTTTGTCGACGCATGGCAACAAAAGGATTTCCAGATTTTAAGTTACAATTAGCACAAAGCATTGCCAATGGTACACCTTATGTCAATCGTAACATTGATGACTCCGATTCTGTCTCTGCTTATACCAATAAAATATTTGAATCTGCGATGGCGGGTTTAGAGACTGTCAAAAATAATCTCGATATTGCGGTTATTAATCGAGCTGTCGATATTCTTACTCAAGCAAGAAAAATCTCGTTTTTTGGTCTAGGTGCTTCTGCCGCCGTCGCACATGATGCCATGAATAAATTCTCACGTTTCAACATTCCCGTGACCTATTTTGATGATGTTATCATGCAACGAATGAGCTGTATAAATAGTATCGACGGTGATGTTGTGGTGATTGTGTCTCACACAGGTCGTACTAAAAATTTAGTCGAAATTGCTAAAATTGCACGTGAAAATGATGCATCAGTAATAGCGATTACCACTTCTGGCTCTTTATTAGCCGCCGAAGCAACGTTACCCATCTTACTTGATGTACCGGAAGATACCGATATCTACATGCCGATGATTTCTCGCCTTGCACAACTTACCGTTATTGATGTTCTGGCTACAGGGTTTATTTTACGCCGAGGGCCAAAATTTAGAGATAACTTGAAGCGTGTCAAAGAAGCATTACGCGATTCGCGCTTTGATAAGTAACCGTTTTAAATGAATTTGTTAGTATAGTCACATTTAGCAGTGTGCCCTTGACTAGATAACTTTTTGAAAAATGGTAGCATAACTGCGAGCTAACTCTCACATATGATGAAAACACCTAAGTATGTTACAATTAGCTTGAAGCGTTTCACTTAACATATTGGATAGAATGTTACTTACCTCCGTTTTATCCAATAGCCAATACCTTTCGTTCAAGGTCAACGGAGTAATGCATGTCCAGACGGCTCAGAAGAACAAAAATTGTTACCACCTTAGGCCCAGCAACAGATCGTGATAATAACCTAGAAAAAATCATTACTGCTGGTGCAAATGTTGTTCGATTAAATTTCTCTCATGGCTCTGCAGAAGATCATCTTGCTCGTGCTAATCGCACCCGTGAAATAGCAGCTAGACTTGGTCGCCATGTTGCTATTTTAGGCGATTTGCAGGGTCCGAAAATCCGTGTTTCGACATTTAAAGAAGGCAAAGTATTTCTTAATGTGGGAGACAAATTTCTCCTTGATGCCAATTTAGAAAAAGGCGAAGGCGACCAAACTAAAGTCGGTATTGACTATAAAGGGTTACCTGCCGATGTTGTTCCTGGCGATATCTTGCTACTTGATGATGGACGTGTTCAATTAAAAGTCCTTAAAGTCGAAGGCCTGAAAGTTTTCACTGAAGTGACTGTCGGTGGCCCATTATCTAATAATAAAGGGATCAATAAACTCGGTGGTGGTCTTTCTGCTGAAGCATTAACTGAAAAAGATAAACAAGATATTATTACTGCAGCCAAAATTGGTGTTGATTATCTTGCTGTCTCCTTCCCAAGAACAGGCGAAGATCTTAATTATGCACGTCGCTTAGCACGTGATGCAGGCTGCGAGTGCCAAATTGTCGCGAAAGTTGAACGTGCCGAAGCCGTTGCCAATGATGAAATTATCGATGAGATCATTCTCGCTTCTGATGTTGTCATGGTTGCCCGTGGTGATTTAGGCGTAGAAATTGGTGATCCTGAATTAGTCGGGGTACAGAAAAAACTCATCCGTCGTGCTCGTCAGCTAAATCGTGTTGTTATCACAGCCACTCAAATGATGGAATCGATGATAACTAACCCAATGCCAACTCGTGCAGAAGTCATGGACGTCGCCAATGCGGTATTAGATGGTACAGATGCCGTTATGTTATCGGCTGAAACAGCAGCAGGACAATATCCCGCTGAAACTGTAGCAGCAATGGCACAAGTCTGTTTAGGCGCGGAAAAAATGCCTGCGGCCAATGTATCAAAACACCGTTTAGATATGGTATTTGATAATGCTGAAGAAGCGATAGCCATGTCAACCATGTATGCAGCTAACCATATGAAAGGCGTTAATGCGATTATCGCTATGACTGAGTCCGGTCGTACTGCCCGTATGATGTCACGAATTAGCACCGGTTTACCTATTTTCTCTATGTCACGCCATGAGAAAACATTAAACCAAACTGCACTTTATCGAGGTGTTACGCCTGTTTATTGCAGTACTCATACTGACGGTATTGCTGCCGCTAATGAAGCTATTATGCGTTTATGTGAAAAAGGCTTTTTAGTTTCAGGTGATTTAGTCTTAGTCACGCAAGGTGACCAGATGGGTACGATCGGAAGTACCAATACTTGTCGTATCCTTACCGTAGAATAATCGTTCTTATTCTTTTATAGCAAAATGGCAAACGGGCACTTTAAATAGTGCCCGTTTTTTTATCTTCCTATTCGTTCACCAGCAATAGACTAGTCTAGGATATTCTCACGCGCATAAGGTTCTATTTCCCCCTCTTTACGCGTTTTTAATAGTTTTAAGATCCAAGTATATTGCTCTGGTGTCGGTGAGACTAACGCTTCTAGCTCTTCATTCATCCGACGCGCAATATAACGATCATCTTGCCCTTCTATATCATCCATCGGCTCACGGATAATAATCTTTAGTTGATGCGTTTTATGACAGTAAACAGGAAACAGTGGCACAATGGCCGCTCTGCATACTTTCATTAATCGGCCAATCGCCGGTAATGTGGCTTTATAAGTACCAAAAAAATCCACAAATTGACTATGCTCGGCACCATGATCTTGGTCAGGTAAATAATACCCCCAAAACCCTTGGCGCACCGTTGAAATAAAAGGTTTTATCCCCGCTTCGCGCGAGTGTAAACGTCCGCCGAAATGGTAACGTGCTTTATTCCATAAATAATCAGTCACCGGATCTTTTTGGTGGTGAAACATTGCTGCCATTTTTTGCCCTTTAGCAGCCAATAACATGGCAGGTACATCAACAGCCCATCCATGCGGTACCATAAAAATAACATTACGCCCTTGTGCTTTTAAGCGCTCTATAATCTCTATCCCTTCCCAAGAGGTACGCTGTAATGTGTGTTTAGCCCCTCTTAAACAAAGATCTGCAAGCATCACGAAAGACTGTGGCGCTGTTTCAAACATTTTATCAAGCACATCTTCTCGTTGTGCTTTATCCCAGTGAGGAAAACAATATCTTAAATTGATATCTGCACGACGTCTGGCACTTTTCGCTTTACGCCCAACAAAACGACCTATAGAAGCAAGGAGCGGATCACGCCATTTTACCGGCATATACGCTAATGCACACAATACGCCTGCACCAAACCAGGTTCCCCAATGACGAGGATGCAAATAGGCGCGGTGAAAAGTCGGTACATAACCCGCTTTACTATCTGTATCTTTTTCTTTATTCATCAGATAACTCGCTGAACTGACACCTCTAAATAGGCGTAAAAATCATTAAAACAAAAACGGATGATATCAATCATCCGCTTTTATGTCTTTAACTTCTTGTTTAATGTCAATTATCTAACGTTAATTGAGGCATGATCTCTTTTACTTTAGCTAAGTATTCACGCTTCTCTTTGCCTGTTAGGCCATCTGCACGAGGTAATTTAGCTGTTAATGGATTAACTGCTTGTTGGTTGATCCATAATTCATAATGTAAGTGTGGCCCTGTGGAGCGCCCTGTATTTCCGGATAGTGCAATGCGATCACCTCGTTTTACACGTTGTCCCGGTTTGACTAACAGTTGGCGTAAGTGCATATAACGAGTGGTATATTGGCTACCATGACGGATAGCAATAAAATTACCTGCTGCACCACTGTATTTAGAGACAATGACTTCACCATCTCCTGTAGCTAAAACAGGCGTACCAACAGGCATAGCAAAATCAACCCCTTTATGCGGTGCAACACGGCCTGTGACAGGATTGATACGGCGAGGATTAAATTGAGAAGAGACTCTAAACTGTTTTACCGTTGGAAAACGCATAAAACCACGTTCTAAACCACCTGCTTGGCTATCATAGTAGCGGCCATCTTCAGCAAGAAAAGCATAGTAATCTTTACCACCACTTCGTAACCGCACACCAATAAGTTCGCTCTGTTCGGTACGACCATCTAAGACTTCACGAGAAAAAAGGGCTGAGAATTTATCACCACTTTGTAATTTTCTAAAGTCTAATTGCCATTGCAAAGCTTTAGTCACTGCGCGAGCTTCTGCGTTAGTTAAGCCAGCATTTGTTGCACTTGCAGAGAAACTACCACGGATAACCCCTGTGGTCACACTATTTTTCCATTCGCCTTTTTGGAACTCTTTTGCTTCAGTAAAACCTGTTTCCGTACGCGTATAAACACGAGTTTCTCGGCGAGAAACGCCCCAACTTAACTCTTGCAATAAACCATCATCATCAAGTTTCCAACTTATTGGTTGGCCTATTTTAAGGTTTCTGAGATCTTTATTTTGATTGGAGAGCGTTGCAATATCAGCTGAGTCGATACCAAATTGCGTTAATATCGAACTTAATGAATCTCCACTGGAGACAATATAAGTATGAGGAACCTGTGCCACTGCGGTGCTAGTATCGACACCATCATCAGCACCTACAAGTCCTTCATCTGTTAGCTGATCACTACTGTCGGTAATAATATCGTCGGTGTTTTCCCCTTGGGTTGTTAGGGGAGTCTGAATACTGATAGGAACTTCTCTGCTTTGTTCGGTGTGAAGCACAACTGGCCGCCATATTGCGACAGCCAGTGTTGCTGCAGTTAACGAACCAAGCATAATTTTATGTGGTAAGGGTAAATTTAAATATACCTGTGCAATGGATCTCGTCTTCTGCTGCACGTTCTTAATTCCTTATTGTGTTTCATTCAGGCAGCTCGCATATTGGTTAGCTAATTGGGTAAGGAATTTCACATAACTATCTTGAGTTAATGCAATCCCACTTCCTAGGGGATCTAATACCCCCATTTTAACTCCAGTGCCTTTCGCCACTGTCTCAATTACTGTCGGCCTAAATTGTGGCTCAGCAAAAATACATGTGGCTTTTTGCTCAACCAACTGTGTTCGTATTTGATGTAATTTCTGTGCACCTGGTTGTATTTCAGGGTTGATCGTAAAATGACCTAATGGCTTTAAATTATAATGTTTTTCGAAGTAGCCATAAGCATCATGAAAGACAAAATAACCCTTGTTTTTAACAGGCGACAGAATATTAACAAGATTTTTATCTGTTTGCTTGAGTTGTTCGCTGAATTTACTTAGGTTTACGTCCAGAAGTTCTTTTTTATCTGGATAGAGCGTCACTAACCTATCGTGGATCTGTTTTGCAGACGACAACGCAATCTCTGGTGATAACCAGATGTGCATATTATAATCACCATGAGAATGATGTTCGTGATTTTCCTCATGTTTATGCACATTGTCATTATCATCTTTCAATAAAAGCGACTTTATTTTGTCAGTTTCCGCTAAAGCCAGCTTATTTTTGTCACTAAGTCTATTTAATGGTCTATCTAAAAAGACTTCCATATCCGGCCCAACCCATACCATTAAATCTGCTGAGGTGATTTTGCGTAAATCCGAAGGTTTTAATGCATAATCATGTGGCGATGCCCCATCAGGTAATAAAACTTCTGTTGGCGTTACACCATCAGCAATTGCTGCCGCAATAAACCCTATCGGCCTAATTGAAGCAACAACATCTGCCTGAACAGATGAACTAAATGAGGCTATCATAGCAGTCACTAAACATGATTTAATTAAAAAACCATGCGCAAATTTGTTGTTTTTATGTAACATAGGCAAAATTCTCGTGAAACGTCATTGGAAATGTTATATTATAACGTTTCAATGATTCTGCAAGTGCTAATTTTATGTCTGACTTAATTCGTTTAAAATCGGTTGGTGTCTCTTTTGGTGAAAGCGTTATTCTAAAAGATATCTCTTTTAATCTAAAAGCAGGCCGTATTCTTACCTTACTTGGCCCTAATGGTGCGGGTAAGTCAACGATTATTCGTTTGGTTTTAGGGTTGTTGGCTCCCTCTTCTGGAAAGATTGAACGTCAACATAGTTTACGTATTGGCTATGTACCTCAAAAACTCTATCTCGATCCAACTATGCCATTGACAGTCAAGCGGTTTATGACCTTAAAACCGGGTGTTAAAGATAAAGATATTTTACCTGCTTTAGAACGAGTCAATGCAGCAAAATTAATAAACGCCCCTATGCAAAAATTATCAGGGGGTGAATCGCAACGTGTTTTACTCGCCCGAGCTTTACTTAATCAACCACAACTGTTAGTGCTAGATGAACCCACTCAAGGGGTTGATGTAAATGGTCAATTAGCCCTCTATGATTTAATTAATCAGCTTCGCAATGAATTAGGCTGCGCAATTTTAATGGTGTCACATGACTTACATCTGGTTATGGCTAAAACAGATGAAGTGCTCTGTTTAAATGGTCATATCTGCTGCTCAGGTACACCAGATGTGGTTTCTTCTCACCCTGAATTTATAGCTATGTTTGGTAGTCGTGGTGCTGAACAACTAGGTATTTATCGTCATCATCACCAACATAATAAGGAGTGTCATCATGATTGAGTTGCTGTTACCGGGCTGGATCGCCGGTATGCTCTTAGCGATGGCCGCAGGTCCATTAGGCTCCTTTGTTGTTTGGCGCAGAATGTCCTATTTTGGCGATACCCTCGCCCACGCCTCTTTATTGGGGGTCGCTTTTGGCCTGCTGTTTAATATAGAGCCTTTTTATGCCGTTATTGCCGTAACTTTGCTGTTAGCTATTTTATTGGTTTGGTTAGAACTAAAGCCTCAACTTTCTGTTGATACCTTGTTAGGTATCATGGCTCATAGCGCCCTTTCTTTAGGGCTTGTTGTCGTCAGTTTAATGGCCAATGTTCGTGTTGATTTAATGGCGTATCTCTTTGGTGATTTACTCTCAGTTAATTACCAAGATGTGATCAGCATTTTTATTGGTGTCGTTATTGTTTTATTAGTGATTATCCGTTCATGGCGTCCACTTCTTTCAATGACTATTAATCAAGATATGGCTTTTGTCGATGGTGTGAATATTCAACGCGAACGTTTAAAATTAATGATGATCACCGCATTAACAATTGGTTTGGCAATGAAATTTGTTGGTGCACTTATCATTACGTCACTATTGATTATTCCCGCAGCAACAGCGCGCCGTTTTTCACGTTCACCAGAACAGATGGCAGTGATTGCCGTCGCTGTAGGTATGTTTGCTATCACTGGGGGATTAACTTTCTCTGCATTCTATGACACCCCTGCAGGCCCATCAGTAGTATTAGCCGCCAGTAGTTTATTTGTATTGAGCTTGCTTGTACCAGCAAAGCAGTAGTTGTTTAGCGTTTATCTTATAAACAAAAAAATAGCCTTTGCTAATTTATAGCAAGGGCTATTATAATTTTTTAATTACATCGGGTATTTCTTTACTCGCAAACTTTGTATCACTACCAGTTGGGATAAAATATTGTCCTTTGGGTGAACGGTTTCATTCAACTATTTTTATTCTTTCTTTACTTATATCCGCTATGCGGCACCCATCTGGATCGAAGACTATAATATGCCCACCAGTTGCTTTGAAATATGTTCTAGGTTCTCCCATCAACGGTAACTTGCCACTTCAGTCTTCCGGCTTTGTTGATACATTAATATTTACTCATTGTATTCGATAGTTGCTTCTAAGGCCGTTCTGAGCCAATCCCAAAATGAATCAAACTTACCGACATATTCATAACCTTCACTTGCAAAATCGTGAATAATAATAACCTGATGACGGCTATTTTTATCCCAACACGCTACATCATCATTATCTTCCCGATGGGCAAAAGGAATAATATTTCTATTTGTTGGGTATCTTTTTTTAAACCACCAAAACGAACCCTGAGCCGCTCTCCTTCCAAAATAATCCAAGGATCAAAATTAAGTAAATTTTGCTCAACTATTCTGAGAAATTCACGTGGGTAAGAAAACCATTCTGGCATTTCGGTTTTGGTTAGTAATTGTTCCATATTAATCAAGAGATCCTATAATTTGCGCATTGCTAGTTGAGTTTCTTCTTTAATTCGAATAAATTAATTGTTGAACCTAAATAAACAGAATTTTACAAGTTAAAACCTTTAATTAGCGCCAACTTAAATTGACCATCAATTTTGAACGAAGGTCTCCAGTCTATATCTAAAAGATATTCATTAGTACATTATCTATTTCAATAAATGTTGGGCAAAATAAACCAGCACAGGCAAGAACGCCTTCTAAATCAACAAAATTCGCCACAAAATTAGTCAATAGTACATTTGCAGGATAACCCGATGGAAACTTCTTAAGTAACGAGTTTGATACTATACCGTCATATATATTCATTCTATCCCCAGTAATTTTCTAATTTCATCAGGAAAACCCCTATCTACAAGACACGCAGTTAGATGATTTTGTGTATTCCATAAATACAGCCATTCTCTATTATATGTCTCTATTACATGGCGGGACGGTAACAAAACTGTACCATCGCCGGCGATACACCTCAAAGGGCAGTGGTTCAGGATACAAGGTTTGATACGGATTTCACTTTTACGGTGAATATTTTAAATGAGTGTTTGGTATTGATACCGGACAGTGAAGACATTCGAACTATGAAGCAACAGAACCAACAGCAGCAAGCGCAGTTAAGCGATATTAAGCTACAATTGCAGGCGTTGCTTATCGAATAAGAGATAATTAATTGCCTACTTTCGGTGTAAATGTCACATCAAAAGTAGGTAAAAACATAATTTTGATCATAGACACTTATGATGTAATTATTTTATATGAATATATGTTAATTTACTTAATTTGTTATTTTCTATAATGTATTCTTTTACTGTATCAATATAAGATATCAGGTCGTTGTTAGATATTTCTAGTAATGTAGCTGGGACAATACTACTCTTTAATGAGAAATTACAACAATCATTAGGATTTCCAACTTTATCAATAGAATCCCAAAACATGGAATATTCATCACAATAAAAATAAATTTTATCATTATGAAACTCAGGAATTTTGCAGAACTCAACACCATCACTTTGTCGTTCATAAGCATTTGTATCTTGATAAACGAAATATACTAATCTCATATTATCTCCCTTATATTATTTGTTCTAAATTGGAAAAGCAGTTACTACTCTATTTGAGTTAGCATCAGTGACTATTTTACACCGCAAGAGTACTGTCCACTCCCCATAAATAGCGCCATTTTCTGGGACGAAGACCACGTGTATGGACAATTTTTTAATTATGTGGAGGAGCGATAACAAAACTGTATCACCGCCCGCGATACACCTTAGAGACCGTGGTTAAAAGGCGTCGGTTTTGAAACAGTTTTCACCTTTACGGTGAAAATCTTAAAACAGGTGTTTGGTGTTGATACCGGACAGTGAAGGCATCCAAGCGATTAAACAACAAAACCAACCGCAGCAAGCGCAACTCAGTGCCATCAAACACACGATGCGCGAGCTGATGCGGAGTACGTCAGCGACTAAAGAACTCTTAACAACGAAGACGCCAGAATGTTGGAAGACCTTCTGGCTTTTCATATTAAGATCTAAATATATCATATATATTTAAGTCATATTCATCTTCACTGATATCAATTACTCGATCTGGATTAAGTGATAGAATATTCATATCAAATGTATTATTTAATAACATATGACTAAGAAAAAAATCATAAAAATCATAAAAATCAGCAAAATAAAAGGATATAATTACTTTTCCTTCAAAAAACATATAATAACAACTACTTTTATCTATATTTATTTTTGGTTGCAAGTATAAATAAATGTCCTGTTGGCTAGCTGGAAGAGCAATCTTATATTCAGGTAACTCACTTCTCCTTAATATTTTATTATAAATATCTCTATGCCATTGAAATTGAGTATAATCATCTAGGTTTACGGCTATATTCTTAATTCCTCGGATTCTATTAATATACTTTTTTGCCCTAAGTAATAGTAGTTTTTCTTGAAGCTTATTATTCATAATAAATGTGGTGATCCTTAGTTTTAGGGTCATCTATTTTCAAATATCTATCTTGCTTAAAGTCATATGTTCTTGGGTCAGCACCTGTCTTAGTTTGTCCTGCATGTGCATGTGGATATGGTGCTCTTGGATCATGTGTATGTTCTAACACAACTTTTTTATAACCATTAGCATCTCTATATTCGTAATAACGCCCATGTGAACCAAAATCTTCTGAATATTGATAATTTGTTTGCCCTCTTCTCTTAGGGTCATTTCCAACTGTCCATTGTCGAACTGGTTGTTGTGAGCGAGGTATTCCAGCCAAATCCTTAGCTTTGTTTAAGGCTTGAGTTCGATTCAGAGTTGGCGGACAACACTCCAACCCAAACGGATCAACCCAACCCGTCGGACAATGCACATACCCATATGGATTCAGCCCGCCCAATAGCCCTATTGGGTCTGGGGAAAGATACTGTCCTGTTTCCCTATCATAATAGCGAAAGCGATTATAATACAAGCCACTTTCTTCATCTTCATATTGCCCCGCAAAGCGAAAAGGACATTCGGTATAATTAGGGTCATTCTCCGCTTTACCGTCGCGGTAACGCCAAAACTGCATTTGGCCCCACGTATTCAGCCGTCCTGCCCAACTGGCTTGCCCGCCTTCACTGAATATCTCTCGCGGAGTTCCTTGGTGGTCGGTGACCACATAGTGCAGTTTTCCCTGTTGATAACGCGCGGTGGGCGTTATCTCTCCGGGTTGATACAGCCATTGGATTTGCTGAGACTCCGCAAGAGTGCCATCGGCATATATCGGCGAGTTGGTCTCCCGACTATAAATAGCGCCACGCTCTGTTACACGGAGGGGCGGTAACAAAAGTGCACCACTGCTCGCGGTGTACCTCAAAGAACTGTGGTTCAAGGATACAGGGTTTAAGGCAGGTTTCACCTTTACGGTAAAAACCTTATACGAGTGTTTAGCATTGATACCCGACAGCGAAAACATAAAACAGTTGAGAATTAACTGAATCGCCCTTGAGAGTACAATAGAGTAGCTTTTTAGCTACCCTATTATACGTTGATTTTATCAAGAAATTGTAAGGCTGATTTACGTGTTCCCATTGATGCCGAATTTAAGTCTTCTAATTTTTCAAAGAATTTTTTTGCATGTTCCGTCATTACATGTAAAAACTCTGACTTATCAACAGATGTTTTTATTTCTTCGTGACAATTAATGCTAACTAAAATACGATTTCCTTTTTGTGGTACGAAGTTAACCTCAATTGGCTGATCTGGAAAATAACATTTAAATTCACTTCCTTGGCTTACTAAGAATAGACCTTCAGACAAATAACTCCAAAGATCATCAATATAATCATACATTGATTTATCAATTAGTTTTTTTCCATTGATAGTTAACTCAATTGCACCATCTATATAATCATTATTTTTGATTTTTTTATCAAAATCAAAAACATCAATAAAATCATTATTTATTTTAATAAATGTATTTATGCTAATCATAATTTACCTGGATAGAATTGTCCTACCCTTCCATTTTTGAAACCAACAACATAATCCTGTCCTTGATATTACCCGGATATTTGGTATTTACCTACAGTGCCTCGTTTAATCAAAGTATCTCTATATTGGCGTTTTGTCAGACGGTTATTGCCCTTATTGGTTGGTGAAGCCCACACATAAAGCCGTTAAGTGGGGCAAGCCGCCCACTGATATTATGGTAACCGCCCAGCGCCCGATGCTCGAACGGCGCCGACAATTTGAGACTGGCTTCACCTTTACCGTCAAGATCTTAAACGGCTTTTTGGTATTGATACCCGACAGTGAAAACACGCGAGCGATTAAATAGCAAAATCAACAGTAGCAAGCGCAATTGAGTGAGATAAAAAACTCAATGTGCGAGCTGATGGCAGGGTATAATTACAGTTGAATTCTGTATTTAAACGTCCCTAAACTAAGTTAGTTGAATTTTTGGCTAACTTAGTTTAACATTGTGTTTTGACCATTTCACATTATCCCAAATCGACAAATCAAACGAAGATAAATCTATTAACTCTTTCCCACAATAAAAAAAGCTAACATAGCAATCATCATCACCTTTGCACGATTTAAATGAAGTTAAAACATTGCAGTGTAATTCGTAAGATAACTTTTGAGCTATATAGTCTGTTATAACGGGCAAATATTTACTTTCTATAGACGTATACGATGTTCCTATATCTATCTCGTATGTAAAATTAACCCTAGAAAGAATATCAATTAATCTATGGTCATCATTTATAATGTTTTTATATTCTTCTGAAAGAAACTTATATTCATTTATATCAAAATAATCATAATCTGACACACTGAAATCAATATCAAAAAGATTTAAGAACTCATTCATTTTAAGAGTTATCAAACTTTTATTCTTGTATTCTACTAATATATTACTTTTTATAACCATATTTAAAAATCCCAGTAAGGCTTCAGGACCGATTGATCGATTAGCTCAACTTTAACTGAAGGGTTTGGAGACTTATATCCATTAATAAACCCTTGAAATTGTTCTAAGCTTATAGGTGAATCTGAGTTTCTAATTACTTGAACCACTCCATTATCACCAACTTGTCTTACACCTTTCGTAATATTTTTAGCTGCATTACCACCTATTCCACTTAATAGCTTAGTATCAATTTGAACCCCATCTACTGTGAAATCAGCCATTGATATAGAACGATTTGGAGGCGTATTAAAATGAATGTTATGTCCTTTGTCACGCATATATTTAGCATAAGCCAATTCTGCTTGAGCAGAAACATCTCCTGATCGAGCTAAATTAATTTTTTCTCTTAGAGTCTTAGAATCTCCAGTTATTTTTCCTGGACAACACTCCAACCCAAACGGATCAACCCACCCCGTCGGGCAATGCACATACCCATACGGATTCAGCCCACCCA
>NZ_KV791999.1:0-1483 GCF_001808035.1 Proteus sp. HMSC14B05
GCTGATTGACTTGCAGTGAAGTTAACTCCCCCAGCGCCCCAAAAGCATAATGCAACTCCCGCTCACCAAAACGAGTCAATGCCAGCGTATTATCAGCTTCATTCCATTGATGAATAATCTCTTCTTAGAGCTGGCAAATTTATAGCTACTAATACTCTATTGCTTCGCTTGTTATGATGCCCAACATGTTCTATCTGGATAAGACGCATTCTAAATCAGGCACTCGCATAAATCCCCCCCGAAAACAGAGCGGCACTATACCGTCGGCTATGCCCCCAACGGCAACAAAGCCGCACCACCGCCCGCAATACACCTTAGATACAGTGGTTAAAAGACGCCGGTTTTGAAACAGTTTTCACCTTTACGGTAAAAATCTTATACGAGTGTTTTGTATTGATACTCGATAGCGAAGGCATTCAAACAATTAAATAGCAAAACCAACAGCAGCAAGCACAACTGAGTGCCATCAAACTCACGATGCGCAAGCTGATGGTGGAGTGTATTAATGACTAAAGCGTAAACAGAGTTGCTATTAAAAACGAAAAAGCTGGAAGATTACATGATCTTCTGGCTATATAGCTAAAGAGTCAAATAAGCATCATTATTAAAATAATAAATGAGACATTGAAGCAATTCTTCTTCAGTTACATTCGCTTTTTGTAATTTAGCATAAGTAACAATGCTTTGTAACATTTGGATCGTTAGTACATACCTATAATTAGCTTCTTTTATAACTTCAGGATCATCATCTAGTTCATCTGACTCAACGTCATCAGGATCTTCAATCATAGCTATAGTATCTAAATCCCAACTAAATGTATCTTTAGGCAAATAAAGCGCTAAATTCCAAGGTACATCTATTACTTTTTGTAAGACATTTCTCAGTGTTTCTTCGATCATATTATCGTCCACCTCACCAATTACTCATTCCTCCTTTTCCTCCAGGATGAAGAAAATCCTGAACAACTCCAGGAGCTTGATGTTGCTTTATAGGCACTAATTGCATAACACCAGGTTGACTAGCCTCATGATGCCATGTCAGCTCTGGCAATGGTGAGCGTCTTGGGTATGCTCCTCTAGGACCCGTCTGTACACCTTGAGTTATTCCCGGATACATATCTTCTAATTTTTTAGCAAATATGGGGTCTGCTTTCATGGCCTCATGAAGATTTCTATTAGCTTCCTGAAAATGAACCTTATCAGAACGTCCGGGATAGAATTTACTATCTATTTTTGTTTCAAATGCTACCGAGTATCTTGGGCTTGCTAATGGTCTACCTGAACCGTCTAGCTCCCCTTTATTCCCTTTGCCACCCGCCAACCCAAACGGATCAACCCACCCCGTCGGGCAATGCACATACCCATAGGGATTCAGCCCACCCAATAGCCCTATGTGGTCTGGGGAAAGATACTGCCCTGTCTCCTTATCATAATAACGAAAGCAATTATAAAGCCACTTTCTTCATCTTCATATTGCCCCGCA